>NZ_CAWNBB010000003.1:0-240 GCF_963872585.1 Vibrio sp. 10N.222.47.A9
CTAACCGCCAGTAAAGATGGTAAGGAAAGTAATGCGGTGACGGTGACGGTGACGGCAGCAGTCATTACAGATATTCAAGTGACGCCTTCACCGGTGAATATTGCGAAAGGTCAGACTCAGCAGTTAACTGCAACAGCGACGTACAGCGATGGTACTTCATCTGATATCAGCAGCTCAGTGACGTGGGCGCCGGCTAATACCGATACCGCGACAGTAACGGCTGCGGGTTTATTGTCCGGT
>NZ_CAWNBB010000004.1:0-1407 GCF_963872585.1 Vibrio sp. 10N.222.47.A9
GTTGAAGCGGATAGTACCACACTCACGGCCACGAAAGATGGCATCACCAGTAATGCGGTGGATGTGAATGTCTCGGCAGCATTCATTACAGGCATTCAAGTGACGCCTTCAACGGTGAATGTAGCGAAAGGTCAGACTAAGCAGTTAACTGCAACAGCGACGTACAGCGATGGTACTTCATCTGATATCAGCAGCTCAGTGACGTGGGCGCCGGCTAATACCGGTACCGCGACAGTAACAGCTGCGGGTTTATTGTCCGGTGTTGCAGAAGGGAAGACGACGCTAACCGCCAGTAAAGATGGTAAGGAAAGTAATGCGGTGACGGTGACGGTGACGGCAGCAGTCATTACAGATATTCAAGTGACGCCTTCACCGGTGAATATTGCGAAAGGTCAGACTAAGCAGTTAACTGCAACAGCGACGTACAGCGATGGTACTTCATCTGATATCAGCAGCTCAGTGACGTGGGTGCCGGCTAATACCGATACCGCGACAGTAACGGCTGCGGGTTTATTGTCCGGTGTTGCAGAAGGGAACACGACGCTAACCGCCAGTAAAGATGGTGAGAGCAGTAATGCGGTGGATGTGAACATCTCGGCAGCAGTCATTACAGATATTCAAGTGACGCCTTCACCGGAGAATGTTGTGAAAGGTCTGACTAAGCAGTTAACTGCAACAGCGACGTACAGCGATGGAACTTCATCTAACATCAGCAGCTCAGTGACGTGGGCGCCGGCTAATACCAATACCGCGACAGTAACGCCAGCGGGTTTATTGTCCGGTGTTGCAGAAGGGAAAACGACGCTAACCGCCAGTAAAGATGGTGAGAGCAGTAATACGGTGGATGTGAGTGTATGTGATGATTTGGCGGGTGCATGTATTGATATCTTTGATACGGGTAGCGGTAAGTTGTTTACCAATTCACCATCAGAGGCCTATCTAGACAGCATTGGCGGAAGTGCTACAAACGGTACTTATACTGAAAGAGGAACTGACGGCCCAGCTGGTGATTTTTACCGATTCGACTGGACTAACGCAAATGTACTATGCACTACCTACAACACCCTTAGTCTCGGCGGACGAACTAACTGGCGTTTAGCGACAAAAGACGAGTTAAAAGTGGAGCTATACGGCGTATTTCTTAATATGTTTACCGCGCGCGGTTGGCCGACCTTCGACTACTATTGGTCGGCGACTCCTGATGGTTCTAACTATTACGTCGTGACCCTCAACAATGGCGACGTAGTCAGCTACGATCCGAGCGACACGCACTACGCATCCTGCGTCTCAAATCCTTAAAGTTGAGCGTTTAGAGTTTAACGTTTTAATTTTTAATTTTTAATTTTAGTTTTCGAAGTGTCAGAGTTGCATCTGGCACTTTTTAAAGGGTTCTGTCGCAAAGTTTTA
>NZ_CAWNBB010000005.1:0-374 GCF_963872585.1 Vibrio sp. 10N.222.47.A9
CATCTCGCACATTGACGGATTCAACCGTGAGTGATTGGCACACAAGCGACTCTGAAGTAGGACGCTTTGATGAGCCAGGCGTATTTACTGCGACTAACCAAGGTTATACCACAGTAATGGCCACGAAGGATGGTGTCACCAGTAACACGGTAAGCGAGGATGTTTCAGCAGCGGTCATCACATCAATTCAAGTGACGCCTTCACCGGTGAATATTGCAAAAGGTCAGACTCAACAGTTAACCGCAACAGCGACGTACAGTGATATGACGTCGTCTGACATTTCTAGCTCAGTAACGTGGGAGCCAGCTAACTCGACGACGGTTACCGTGTCATCAACTGGTTTATTGTCTGCGGTTGAAGCGGATAGTACCACA
>NZ_CAWNBB010000006.1:0-1177 GCF_963872585.1 Vibrio sp. 10N.222.47.A9
TGTCTAAAGAAAAATTTGAACGTACGAAACCGCACGTAAACGTTGGTACTATCGGCCACGTTGACCACGGTAAAACAACTCTAACTGCTGCTATCTGTACTACACTTGCAAAAGTGTACGGCGGTGTTGCTAAAGATTTCGCATCTATCGATAACGCTCCAGAAGAGCGCGAGCGCGGTATCACAATCGCAACTTCTCACGTTGAGTACGATACTCCTGAACGTCACTACGCACACGTAGACTGTCCTGGACACGCCGATTATGTTAAAAACATGATCACTGGTGCTGCTCAAATGGACGGCGGTATCCTAGTTGTTGCTGCTACAGATGGCCCTATGCCACAAACACGTGAGCACATCCTACTTGGTCGTCAAGTTGGTATCCCTTACATCATCGTATTCATGAACAAATGTGACATGGTTGATGACGAAGAGCTACTTGAGCTAGTAGAAATGGAAGTACGTGAACTTCTTTCTGAGTACGAGTACCCAGGAGACGACCTTCCAGTAATTCAAGGTTCTGCACTTGGCGCTCTAAACGGCGAAAAGCAGTGGGAAGACAAGATCGTTGAGCTTGCAGAAGCACTAGATTCTTACATTCCACTTCCAGAGCGTGCTGTTGATCTACCGTTCCTACTTCCTATTGAAGATGTATTCTCAATCCAAGGTCGTGGTACAGTAGTTACTGGTCGTATCGAGCGCGGTATCCTACGTGTAGGTGACGAAGTAGAAATCGTTGGTATCAAAGAAACTACTCTTACTACTTGTACTGGTGTTGAAATGTTCCGTAAACTGCTTGACGAAGGTCGCGCAGGTGAGAACGTTGGTGCACTTCTACGTGGTACTAAGCGTGATGACGTTGAACGTGGCCAAGTACTTTCTGCTAAAGGTTCAATCAACCCACACACTAAGTTTGAGTCTGAAGTATACGTACTTTCTAAAGACGAAGGCGGCCGTCACACTCCTTTCTTCAAGGGTTACCGTCCACAGTTCTACTTCCGTACAACTGACGTAACAGGCGATATCACTCTACCAGAAGGCGTAGAAATGGTAATGCCAGGTGACAACGTTCAAATGACTGTTGAGCTAATCGCTCCAATCGCAATGGACGAAGGTCTACGTTTCGCAATCCGCGAAGGTGGCCGTACAGTTGGTGCTGGTGTTGTAGCTAAAATCTT
>NZ_CAWNBB010000007.1:0-1954 GCF_963872585.1 Vibrio sp. 10N.222.47.A9
TGAATTACGCAACAAAGCCCACGAAGATCTATCTTCTGCAGCATCAAGCAATGCGGATATTTGGGTCGCGGCAACAGACGTTGCTAACCAACTGAAAGACGGTGGAAAAGAGAACATCATCAGCCTTAAAAATATTTTTGACAAAGCATCAATCGAAGAACAACTAAAAACTTTCATGTAAGGTCAAAATTATGCAAAACTTTTTCGAATTCATGCTCGGCTTATTAAAAGAGCCAGCAATCATGGTAGGTTTAATTGCTTTTATTGGCCTTGTTGCACAAAAAGCTGATATTTCTACTATTCTAAAAGGCACAATTAAAACCGTAATGGGTTTCCTAATTTTAGGTTTTGGTGCTGGCGCTCTTGTTGGCGCACTAAATAACTTCTCAGTTGTATTTACTGAAGCATTCGGCGTAAGTGGTGTTATTCCAAATAACGAAGCAATTGTTGCATTAGCACAAGAAGCATTTGGTTATGAAATGGCTCTAATTATGTTCTTCGCATTCGTTGTGAATATTTTATTGGCTCGCATTACTCCTTTAAAATATATTTTCTTAACGGGTCACCACACAATGTTCATGTCTATGCTAGTAGCGGTAATTCTGTCTACAGCAAACATTGAAGGCACAGCTCTAGTCGCAATCGGCTCTATCATTGTCGGTACATTAATGGTTGTGATGCCAGCACTAGGCCAAAAGTACACTGAAAAAGTAATGGGTACTGATCAACTTGCTATCGGTCACTTCTCGACATTGTCTTACATTGTGTCTGGCTTCATTGGTAGCAAATTCGGTGACACATCAAAATCAACAGAAGACATCCAAGTTCCTAAAAGCTTAATGTTCCTACGTGATACGCCAGTAGCGGTAGCAACAACAATGGCAATCTTCTTCATGCTTGCATCTATTATTGCGGGCGGCGAGTTTGTAGAAACAGTATCAAGCGGTCAAAACTGGGTTGTGTTTACCTTCATGCAATCTCTAATCTTTGCAGGTGGTGTTTACATCGTATTGCAAGGTGTGAAGATGCTAATTGCTGAAATCGTTCCTGCCTTTAAAGGTATTTCTGACAAGCTAGTACCGGGTGCAAAACCTGCTCTAGACTGCCCAATGGTATTCCCTGTAGCACCAAACGCGGTACTTATCGGTTTCCTTTGTTCTTTCGCTGCTGGTCTACTAGCAATGGCAGTACAAGGTGCACTTGGTTGGACAATCATTGTAGCGGGCGTGGTTCCTCACTTCTTCGTTGGTGGCGCAGCTGGTGTTTACGGTAACGCAACAGGCGGTTTACGCGGTGCAATCCTAGGTTCATTTACGCAAGGTCTATGTATCTCTTTCCTACCGATGCTGCTACTTCCTGTACTGGGTGGCCTTGGCCTTGAAGCAACAACATTCGCTGACTTCGACTTCGGTGTGGTTGGTCTGATTCTAGGGTGGATTGTTTCATGAGCCTGTTTGATTTAGTTGGTAACCAAGGCGTTATCATCAACTCTGAAGAAAACCTAACGGTTGATGCAGCGATTGATGTGACATGTTCAACACTGCTAGCGAGCAAGAAAATCGAAGCAAGCTATGTTGAAGCTATCAAGCAAAAGCACAAGGATATTGGCGCGTACTATGTTCTTGCACCAAAGATTGCGATGCCTCATGCTCGCCCTGAAGATGGTGTAAACGAAGCATCACTGCAAGTGACAGTATTCAAGAAAGGTGTTGATTTAGAGTCGGAAGACAACGGTGACGTTTATCTTTCAATCACTCTGGCAGCCATGGATTCAGATAGCCATATTCATACCATTATGGCGCTGTCTGAATTGTTCCAAAATGATGATGACATTGATGCCATTATCGCAGCGGAAACAGAGCAAGCGATCATCGAGATCTTAAAGCGATACTAGCTTCAATTTTTAGGTCTTAACCTTTAGCTCCTGCTGATGTTTATACCAATTCCATTAAAT
>NZ_CAWNBB010000008.1:0-310 GCF_963872585.1 Vibrio sp. 10N.222.47.A9
TTCCCAACATCAATCCTAAGAAAGAAATTGGAGCGATACATCGGGTTCGAACCGATGACCTCAACCTTGGCAAGGTTGCGCTCTACCAACTGAGCTAGTATCGCATAAGCTAACCGTTCATCTTTTCTGCTCAAAACTAAGTTCTTACTGCAAAGAAGCTATCAACGTCTAACTGTAATGTGGTTGCGGGAGCCGGATTTGAACCGACGACCTTCGGGTTATGAGCCCGACGAGCTACCAAACTGCTCCATCCCGCGTCCGGATGCATTGTTTAAGTCAATGAGTCTATTTCCCAACATCAATCCTAAGA
>NZ_CAWNBB010000009.1:0-143 GCF_963872585.1 Vibrio sp. 10N.222.47.A9
TTCCGCCACGACCGCAGCAAATCTTTATAGTTATATCGACATTGGTGATTCGATGTAACGTTGTGCTCTTGGTTTGCTATTTAGCCTAAAAACAAGCTAAGTAAAAACAAAGAGTTTAAATAGTGGCTGGGCTACCTGGATTC
>NZ_CAWNBB010000009.1:257-481 GCF_963872585.1 Vibrio sp. 10N.222.47.A9
TTCCGCCACGACCGCAGCAAATCTTTATAGTTATATCGACATTGGTAATTCGATGTAACGTTGTGCTCTTGGTTTGCTATTTAGCTTAAAAACAAACTAAGTAAAAACAAAGAGTTTAAATAGTGGCTGGGCTACCTGGATTCGAACCAGGGAATGCTGGCATCAAAAGCCAGTGCCTTACCGCTTGGCGATAGCCCAACAAGGATATCATTTAAGATATCTAA
>NZ_CAWNBB010000010.1:0-537 GCF_963872585.1 Vibrio sp. 10N.222.47.A9
GAATCTCTCCACCCCTGCCATATACGAAGCCTCAGCAGAAATGCTGAGGCTTTTTTGCATCTGTTGCTTCTAGAAGCAATGTTGGGAGAACTAGGCGAGTCCCAGGTTCAGGTTCGCCAGCCCAGTCGACTCTCCGGAGTACTGGCTCAGTTCAGTCCTACCATATTTAAGGCTCTAGACTGCGCGTCCCGGCAGAAATGCTAGAGTCTTTTTTATACCTGTCACCTTTAATGTAACGGTAGAAGTATTAAGTGCTCCTTTAGCTCCCCCTATTTAATCGAATCGCTTAATACCTACTAAATAAAACCTTGCCGTATTTAAAGGCTTAGTCGAACACTAGAAGCTTTCGTTCAGCACTCATCTCGCTCCGTAGTTCTGGTAGTGACTAAAGCTATACCTGTTAGGCCTTGAGTCTCATTATTTTTCCGGAAAGATTGCTGGCTAAGAGCGTTTTATCATATCGTCGGCAGCGTGATTAAACACCATTCGTCTTCGCTTTAGTCCCGATCAAATCTAATGTTTATACCAATTCCATTA
>NZ_CAWNBB010000011.1:0-331 GCF_963872585.1 Vibrio sp. 10N.222.47.A9
TTTTGAATCCGTCGTGTATACCAATTTCACCATACCGGCATTATCTTGGGGCGTTGCCCTTTCGATGTCTGGCATTATACGTATGCGAACTGATGTGGCAAGTATAAAAACTTGAATTCATGTGTGTTTGCCGATAATTTCGCCACTAAGTCATAAGCTGTGCGTCATGTCTCTTTTCACGCCAAGCCTTAGACTATATTCTGACGCCTAAATTTTTGAAGAAGTAATAACACCATGACATCAACAAACACAATGCCACCAGCAGGAGTAATGCGCCGATTTGGTGCCTTGTTCTATGACGCCCTTATCGTAATCGCTATTGAGATGCTGG
>NZ_CAWNBB010000012.1:0-374 GCF_963872585.1 Vibrio sp. 10N.222.47.A9
TGTGGTACTATCCGCTTCAACTGCAGACAATAAACCAGTTGATGACACGGTAACCGTCGTCGAGTTAGCTGGCTCCCACGTTACTGAGCTAGAAATGTCAGACGACGTCATATCACTGTACGCCGCTGTTGCGGTTAACTGTTGAGTCTGACCTTTCGCAACATTCACAGGTGAAGGCGTCACTTGAATCGATGCAATGACCGCTGATGAGACATCCACATCCACCGTATTACTGATGATGTCATCCTTCGTGGCCGTGAGGGTCGTATTACCCACCTTTACCGCAGTAAATACTCCTGGCTCATCAAAGCGCCCTGAACCAGAGTTACTTGTGTGCCAATCACTTACGTTTAAATCCGTCAATGTGCGAGATG
>NZ_CAWNBB010000013.1:0-272364 GCF_963872585.1 Vibrio sp. 10N.222.47.A9
CTTGCGAATCCCCTCATAATTAGGCATAAAAACAATGAGGTAGACGCGCATCGCCGTCTTTGATCTAATGAATATCGCTGAACACACATTTCGAACAAGTGAACTAACGATGCGCGATATTCAGATTTTACAACAAACCATACAAAACCAATGCCCCTCCATTCACAAAAAACGCGTTAGTTCTCTGATACTTGCTACAAAAAGTGTACTTGACGGCTCAGACTTAACGCTAACTAAACTAGGTCGCAAACTGGAAACTAATACCACGGTAAAACATGCGATCAAACGCGTTGATAGACTGCTTGGAAATCGCCAACTACATCGTGAAAAAGACCTAATTTATAAATGGCATGCCTACTTAATAACGGGCGCCAACTCATGCCCTGTGATCCTTGTGGATTGGTCTGATGTTCGTGAACAACTTCGTTATATGACGTTAAGAGCATCCGTTGCACTTGATGGTCGAGCCATCACAATCTTTGAACAAGTTTTTGAGTATGGCCAATATAATTCACCGAAAAGTCACCAAACATTCCTCGATAAATTGCAGAGTATTTTACCCAGTAAAACCAGTCCAATCATCGTTTCTGATGCGGGTTTTCGAAATACTTGGTTCCGACAAGTTCAAGAGAAAGGCTGGTTTTGGTTAGGTCGTGTCCGAGGTGAAGTATCAATCAAACAACCTCATAAACCTTGGGTCTCAAATAAAACCTTTTATCCAACCGCTGTCCATAAACCCAAATATCTTGGCCACTGCTTACTAGCAAAGAGATCACCGATATCTTGTGAAGCCTATGTTTATAAGGGATTAGAAAAAGGCCGAAAAGCCCAGCGCCATAGTAGAACCAGCCAAAAACACTCCGCTACACATCTCTACCAGCGCAGTGCGAAGGAGCCGTGGCTACTCGCGACGAATGTCCCTAGACATATCTTAAATGAAGTACAAATTACCAATCTGTACGCCAAGCGTATGCAGATAGAAGAGGCCTTCCGCGATCTAAAGAGTACCGCCTATGGGATCGCACTTCGTCACAACAGAACTCGTTGTACTAAACGATTAGATATCCTGCTTCTTATTGCGTTACTCGCTGAAATCTTGATGTGGTGGAATGGCCTCATTGCAGTACAGGCCAAATGGCATTTTGACTTCCAAGCCAACAGCATTAAACACCGCCGAGTTCTCTCCATACCTCGTCTAGGGAGAGAGGTTCGAAATCATCGGCGATATCAAATTAATGAATCCCAATATCAATGGGGAATGTTCGAATATCAAAGGCTCACACACAACGCAGGACTAGGGAAATTATGAGGGGATCCGTCAGAGCCCAACCAAAGTATTCAGCGTAGTATTCTGGACTTACTTCTTTGAAAGTTATATCAAATCCTTCAAGGAAGTCTGAATAGTATTCATCTGGCTTAAATATCTCACCAGCTTTAACTCTATTGTTGTATTCATTTGCAATCCAATGTGCTACTTTTTGATTCAAACCGGTGATTATTATCTCTGGTTGACTGCTTGTTTTCTCTATACCAATTGAATAAGAGAATCCTGGGTACTCATCCTCTTCCATGATATGGAGAATATGACATCCGCACTGTTCTATATTCTTAAGCGCTTTTTCTTCGTATTGATCCATAATCTACCTTTATAAAACTAACGCCAAGCTAAGCTGTGAGTGAACGTGTGCCATGTCTGAACGTTAGCGAGTTCGGTACGCGTTCACGAATCAGAATTAAGCGCCTTGTTATGTGATGTTTAACCTGGAGTATTTGCATACAATTCGCAAGCATACTGGACATCGCTAAAGTTATTCGTTCGCCAGTAAGGTTGACGTAAGAAACCTTTATTTGAGTTTTTTTGCTTATAGCCATCAGGGCTTCTATTAAAGTGTGCTTGCAACACAGGCAGAAGAGCTCGCTCCAGTGAAGCGCCACTTACTGAAACATCGTATCCACCTGTCGATGGTGAAACCCATAACCTACCATTTGCTCCACTCAAGCTGATGTGCTTCTTGACTTTATCTTGCTGATTTAGATTTAGCTTTTTATTAAGTTTGCTATTTAGACTTTCAACCTCTTTGGCCAACAATGAATACAATACTTCTACTTCTTTCAAAACTTGTCTCCGAAAATGGTAATCACATAACGAATGACATGGATTCCCCCTACCGAGGATCTGCCACACTGATGTGGTACTTAAATGCATCGGAGGCACCATGTCTGATTATTCTTATTTCTGCGGTATCGACTTAGCTAAAAACCACTTCAGTGTTCATGCCGCAGACCAAAATGGTAAGGTCATACTTCACAAGTCGGTAACTCGCTCTAAACTACTGACTACAATAGCAAATATGCAGCTCATACGTATAGGTAATGATGCGTGTGGTGGTGCACATTATTGGCAAAGGGCGAACTAAATTATGCAGTGACTATCTCCAAAACAGTCCGACACCTTTTCTCGATAACACAGAGGCTTGATGGCTTCTGTCTAACAAGGTTGTCTGATATGGTGGCGGCAGAACTTCAGCAATTGTTTAGATAGTATTGAATATGAAAACACTAACCCTACTTGATGGCGGCATGGGCCGAGAACTCAAAGAAATTGGCGCGCCATTTTCTCAACCGCTTTGGAGTGCTCAAGCGCTGATTGAAGCACCCGAATTTGTTAGCCAAGCGCATCAAAACTTTGTCGATGCAGGTGCTGAAATCTTGATCACCAATAGCTACGCCTGTGTGCCTTTTCATTTGGGTGAAGAGCTGTTCGAACAACGAGGCTTTGAACTAGCCGCACTGTCTGGCGAACTGGCTAAAGCAGTTGCTGACAATGCACCCCACACCGTGAAAGTGGCGGGCGCGATTCCACCGCCATTTGGCAGCTACCGACCAGACTTGTTTAAGGTAGAAGAAGCCGCGCCAATCATCCAAACGCTTTACGATGCACAAGATCCAAACATCGACCTTTGGATAGCGGAAACGATTTGTAGCCTGCAAGAATTTGAATCCATTCATGCGGTTCTTAAGCAGTCCGATAAGCCGTGTTACTACGCATTCAGTTTGGAAGACACCAAGGGCGATTCTGCCAATATTCGTTCAGGCGAGAGCGTAACAGACGCGATCAAACTTGCCTGCCAATCAAACGCAACAGGCATTATGTTTAACTGCTCAGTGCCTGAAGTGATGGATCAAGCCATTATCGATGCTAAGAAAGTGATCGATGAGCTAGGCCGTGATTTAGAAATTGGTGTCTACGCCAACAATTTTGCGCCTATCAGCAACGAACATGAAGCGAATGATATGTTTCAGGAGATGCGTGAGCTGGATGGTCAAGGTTACTTAACTTACGCTAAACGTTGGCACGCACTGGGCGCGAATATCGTCGGTGGCTGTTGTGGCATCGGGCCAAAACACATTCAAGCTCTAGCCGATTGGAAACGCTCCCTACAGAGCTAATCCTGAGCTTCAACTAGAATAAAATAAATAGAGAACAGGTTGAGAAATCTGTTCTCTATTTGTATGTGACGTCTCTGAGTACACTGAGACAAAACAACGATTTGGAGCAACTGATGAGCGACACGCAACGCAAAATTAAATGGGGCATCGCAGGGCTAGGTAATATCGCCAATCGATTCGCAACGGCAGTCACAGAACACTGTCTGCATGGTGAGCTTTATGCGGTTGCCGCGAGAGACCATACACGCGCAGCCACATTCGCCAACAAGTTTGGTTGCGACAAGGCTTATGGTTCTTATGAAGAAATGGCGAATGACCCAAATGTTGAAGCGGTTTACATCGCTACGGTTCACCCATACCACCAGCCACTCGCCGAACTGTTTCTAAAGAATAAAAAGCATGTATTGGTTGAGAAGCCGGCTTTCACCAACCTTGCTGACTGGCTTGAGATGAAAGCCCTCGCCAAGCAAAATGGCGTGATGCTGTTAGAAGCGATGAAAACCGTGGTGTTTCCCGCGTATCGTGAACTCCAATCATTATTGGTCGATAACCACATTCAGATAGATTCCATCGAAGCCAGCTTTGGTAACCATCACGACTATGAGCCCGATTTGTTTATCTTCAATCCGGATTTATCTGGCGGAGCAACACTCGATGTTGGGGTCTATGGGCTTTGGTTCTTCTACGATCTGTGTCGAATTCTGGGTGTGACCCCTTCAAAACCTCAGGTAGAGATGTCATGTCTGTATGAGGGGGCGAATGTTGATACCGATGCGTGCTTTACATTCTCTGGTGATATGAACGGTAAGATATCGGCATCAACCGTGCAAAATTTTCCCCGGTCAGCACATTTGAGTGGGCCCGAAACCAAAATCACCATTCACGAAAAATGGTGGAATCCGGCCTTTATTGAGATTGAACATCAAGGGCAGAAGTCGACCATCAACAAACGAGTGACGGGCAATGGGTTCGAATTTGAAATCGACCATTTTTCAGATTTGGTGCTTCAAGGCAAAACTGAATCGGATATCCTAAGCTCAGAGATAACCTCTCGAGTTCTCGACACGATGGAAAAAGCACTCATTGACTCTGGCTATCCACACTTAACTCAACCTCGTCGTTAGGAAAAGCAAATTGGGCAACCTTAAGCGCAAGCTTGAACTGTATGAAAAGATATTTCAGGCTTTTGGGCCTGGAGTATCACATTGTCAGGTCAACCAACTGGCCACACTGCTGCACGTGAGTGAACGTCACGTTCAGACCTTACTCAAAGCGATGACGGCGCAAGGCTGGATTGAGTGGCAAGCTAGCTCAGGCCGAAGCAAGAAAGCACAGCTGACGTGTCTGGTTGAGCCCATTGAGGCGTGTTACCAATACGCACAAACCCAAGCTGACGCAGGCAACATAGAACAAGTTTTTAGCACCTTAAGCTTCAACGGCCGTAATGCTGGCGCTGAGTTGCAAGCCTTTCTAAGCAATACCAATCCGTCGGCGCTGAATATCGCGTATATCCCCTTTCACCGAGAACTCGAGGCTCTTCACCCTCAACGAGTACTTAGACGCACCGAACGTTTCTTAGTGATGCAAATTTGCCAACGTCTAACCTCAGTTAAGCACGGCAAACTCAGCGGCGATCTGGCTTATCATTGGCAGCCTGATCTAGATGCTACACAGTGGCACTTTCAGATTCGTAATGGTGTTCACTTTCATAACGGTCGAACACTCGAACCTCAAGACATAGCGCGCAACCTTAACTCGCTCTGCCAAAGCAAAATTTGGCGTCGTTGTTATCAGCATATTGATGAGGTCTCTGTCTCGGCAGGTAATGTGGTTGTCGTGAAATTGAATCAACCTGATTGGCACTTACCACGCCTACTTGCCAAAGCTGAAGCCTCCATTTTTGATCACTCATCACCGACTGATAGGCTGATTGGTTCTGGCGCGTTCTCGTTAGACATCTTCTCAAGCAATATGTTGAGATTGAGCCGCAATAGCGCGTATTCACACAGCACGCCGATTCTTAATCGAGTCGAGTTGTGGGTCTACCCGGAATGGGCACAGAGTAAAGCTTGCGCTCAAAATCAGGTGTGCGTGAAACTGCCCGAAAAGACGACCACCGTGCGTGGCGACGACCATGCTTCCAAACCGGAATTCGGCTCAACCTTCTTTAAGATTCAAAACCCAGTATTGCCGAAAACAGAGCGTGAATTCACCGTTGAAGACACCTCTGAATGCCAAACCCTTTTCGATCAATTATCAGTATCCGGCGACAGCAAAACCAACGTGGAATATGGCCACTACCTAACTACCAAAGACGTCGTGTTGTGTAGCATTATTGATGAGAGCGACACCTTCACTTCGTGGTTAAGCTTTTTCACTCGCTTCCCATTTGAGGACTTAGCGCTGCCTGCTGAGATGCTAGAGAAAATCGAACAAGGCTTAGCCTCAATAAGAAACCAGCCAAACTTTAAGTTAGCGATGAATACACTGTTGGAACTCAAGCATTGGTTGAATGACTCTGGGGTTGTGGTTGAGCTCAAGCAAGAGGCGTTCAACTTAGAGGTTTCTGAAAAGATACACGGCGCGCAAGTGAATGGTTTCGGTTGGTGTGAGCTCGACAAGCTGTGGATTAGCCATTTGTAAGTCTAGCCATGTTCAAAAATAAGTCATTAGGCACAGCGACTTATCTTTAACACTCCCCTGCCAATAGCAAAGAAATGGAGTGCTAATGTACTCTCGAAGTGAGACTCGACAAATATAAGCACAAACTAAATAGACCCAATAAGAAGGTAAACCATGACTCGACACCTAAAAGGCTCATTACTGTTTCTTTGCGCATTCTCTTTTAACAGCATGGCGAGCACCCAATGCGACGCACTAACTGGTTGTGAAAAGAAATTCTGTGAGATCGAATATCAAATAAAGAAAGCGGAGCAGTACGATAATCAGTACAAAGTGGAGCGATTAACCACGGCGTTAAAAGCCGCGAAAGAGAACTGCACTAATGAAGGCTTGAAGGATGATCTCCGTGAGAAGATTGAATCCAATGAACAAGATTTAGCTGAATACCAAGCTGACTTAGAAGAAGCAAAAAGAGACGATAGAGCGGATAAAATTCGAAAGTATGAGGGTAAGGTCGAAAAAGAACTGCGTAAAATCGATAAATTGAAACAAGAACTGGCTCAGATCCCTTAATCGATAATTGAAAAAAAATGGTCTTACTGCTTAGTAAGACCATTTAGAAAATACCGCTTTAGGACGACTTCAGAATCAACCTAGCCAACGCCAGGCGTTATTATCCTACTAGCGCCAATTCAGACTCTTTATAAATCCGGTTAGCCATTTTGTATGCCGCGGCCGACGTTAGCGTATCTTTGCATCTGCGCTTAAACTGCTCGACTTCAATCGTTTGTTCTTCCAGTAAATAGCACAACTCACTCAAGTAGTTAGCTTCAAACACAGCTTGACCAAGTGGTGTGCATTCGTATCGGCTCGACTCTTGGTAGCCAATTGCGGTCAACACAGACTCTGGCAGCTCCCAGAACTTAGCAATGGTGTAAGTCAGGCGAATAGAGTAGCTGTTCATCAGGCGCTTCAATGCTAACGAGTTAGGCGGAACAGAAGGATCAACATGCTTGAAGGCTTCTACCATCATCTGGAAAATGATCATCTTGCCTAAGTTTCGAATCAACCCAACAAAGTACGCCGCCGCTTGATCTTCTTGGGATGAAGAGTCTTTCATCAACTCCTTAGAAAACGACGCGGTTTGAACACTGTGATTCCAAATTTTCTCACCGAAGTGACGCCAGTAAATATTGTTCCCCGGCGTGAAGTTCTTCATATAGCTATTCACCACTCCTTCAACAAGCCCTTGAGAACCCATATTTAGGAATGCTGTTTTTAGGTCAGTAACCTGTTTTTCACCACGCTTATAGAAAGCACTGTTAGCCAGTTTAATCACATCGGCTGCCATACTCGGCTCGCGCTCAATTACTTTCAGCAATGCATCTACATCAAATTCGTCACTCTGTAATTCGGCCATTAACGTGGTCACAGAGGCTGGCATCACTGGCAGTTCATTAAGCAAAGCTTTTGGAGAGCGAATCAAGCGCTCGATTTGGCAGGCGACAAAATCGCTAAATGGATCTGACTCCGTTCGAAGGCGAGACTCTCCAAACAAATAATCAAGGAACTCACCATCGTGAAGGCTAAGCGTATTATCGACGATTAATGATGATGGTTGAGCTGACGAAGGCGGAACAAAGATTGAAGACCGAACAGAATCAGTAGCAACGGTTTGTTGTTGCTCTTGTTGGGCAGGCTCTGCAGAGGGTTTGTTTTTTGAATCAACAAAAGGTGAGAATAGTGCCTGCAATACCCTTTTAAACATCAATACGGCTCCTAGATGAATACAACATAGATAGGGATATATAACGGCGGTGATTATCGCACAGTTAATTAATAAACCACACAGTGACAAATGAATCATTAACTTTTCAACTGTATAAGATCTGTTACTCAACAGCCTGCGAGACTAGGCCTCCTGTATTCGCCAGAAACAAAAAAGCGAGCACATGATACTGGCTCGCTCTTACATAAATCTAAACCGTGAAGCTGACTAAAACTAGCGCTCTGCCACTTCCAACACGATCTTACCAACGTGTTTTTTCTTTAAGAACTCATCTTGCGCTTTATGAATATCGGCTAACGGATAAGACTCTGCGACGATGGCGCCAATCTGCTGCTTCTCAATACGGTCGACTAGATTTTGGAATACCTGTGGTTCTAAAACCGTGCAACCAAAAAAGCTGAGATCCTTGAGATACAGAGTGCGAACATCAAGCTCAACCATAGCGCCACCAATTGCGCCAGATACGGCATAGCGACCATGTGGTTTCAGCACTTCAAGGAACTCAGGCCACTTGTCACCTGCCACTAAATCGATAACCACATTCACGCTACTTTCGCCTAGCGCTTTAACCAAATCCGCATCACGAGCAATCACTTCATCAGCGCCAAGTTCAAGTAACTGTTGGTTCTTGCTTGGACTGGTAATCGCAATCACATACGCGCCGCGAGCTTTTGCTAGCTGAATAGCCGCAGAGCCCACACCGCCCGATGCACCAGAGATAAGCACACGCTCTCCCTCAACCACATTCGAGCGAGTCAGCATGTTTTCTGCGGTCGAGTAAGAGCATGGGAAAGACGCCAGCTCAACATCCGACATTGTGCTGTTCACCTCATAAGCGTGCTTTGCTGCTACTTTGGTGTATTCAGCAAAACCGCCATCGCACTCAGAGCCAAAATACCATGGCTGTGGTAAATCTCGTCCGTACACTTCTGTTAAACAAGGTTCGATAAGAACACGCTCACCAATACGGTCAGCAGAGACTTCATTGCCGACTGCCACGATGAAGCCGCACACATCGGCACCTTGAATGCGAGGGAACTTCAACGCTTCGCCAGACCAACTGGCGTCGTCTGAGTCATCACTTTTAGAATACCAACCGATTCGTGTGTTGATGTCGGTGTTGTTCACGCCTGCGGCCATGACTTTGATCAGCACTTCATTAGGTTCAATTTGAGGAACAGCGATATCTTCACGGTAACCCAGCATTTCTGCACCGCCGTGCCCTAACATCTCTGCGCCTTTCATTGTTTTTGGCACTTCAAAATTCATACTGTTTCCTTGAGTAATTTTGTCACCATATTCTGTGCCGATGCCACTGCTTCTTCGCCCAATACTGGCCACGCACTTGATACGCCTTCATGAAGTAAAAAGAGCTCTGAAGCGAGGTCTTCTCTTTGGCTTTGCTTAGCCATTAACGCCTGAACTTCTTTCTTATGCTCGATTACGGCTTGGTTAATTAGTTCGTTGTCAGGAAAAGCAGCCAGTGCGTTCATAGATAAACAACCGTGCGGCGCGTACTCTTCCATCCACTGTTGAAGCTTGTTGAAGATATGAGCAATCGCTTGGTAGCCCGAGCGAGGGGAATCTTCCAACAGCAGACTCAAGTAACGCTGATGACGATGTTCTAACGCCCCGACAATCATCACTTCTTTTGAAGGGAAGTGTTTATACAAGGTTCTCAGGCTCACGTTGCACGCGGTTTTCAGCTGTGCAACGCTCGGTTCCGCAAAACCTTGCTGGCTAAACGCCACTTCAAGGCTTGCTGCAATCTGTTCTCTCAACATAGTGTTCTCTTAATACTGAATACCAATCGTAGTAAGTAACAGTGATAGGTATAACAACAGGTAGAATGGTTGCTCTACCTACAAAGTAGAACGATCACTCTACCCGTGTCAATGAGATCTTTTTATAGAGCCCTAAAAACAAAAATCCCACTTCTATCAAGGAGCAGGATTTTTATGTGTAAGCGTTAGTCACTAATGTTCGAATGGTTACTTAGTGTAAAAAGCACGCTTAAGTGCGACTTCCAATCCGCGAACTTCAGCTAACCCTTTCAATCGACCAATCGCTGAATAACCTGGATTCGTCGTTTTCTTTAGGTCATCCAACATTTGATGACCGTGATCCGGACGCATTGGAATTAAGCGATGGTCACCCACTTCTGCACGACGGTGTTCTTCATCCAAGATAGCCATCACAACGTTGTACATGTCCACATCACCATCTAGGTGCGCTGCTTCATGGAATGTCATTGGGTTGCTTTCTTCACGCTTGGTTGAGCGCAGGTGCGTAAAGTAAATTCGGTCACCGTGCTTTTTAATCATATTGACCAGATCATTGTCGCCACGAACACCGTATGAACCCGTACACATCGTCAAGCCATTCATTTTGCTCGGTACATGCTCGGTCAACCAATCAATGTCTTCGATCGTTGAAACGATACGAGGCAAGCCAAGAATGGGACGCGGTGGATCGTCTGGGTGAACCGCCATCTTCAAGCCATTCGCATCACAGATAGGCATCAGCTCAGCGAGGAAGTAAGACATGTGCTCACGTAGCTTATCTTTGTCGATTCCCGCATAGCGATCTAGCTGTGCTTGAAACGCTTCTAGTGTGTAACCTTCTTCAGCGCCAGGCAGGCCAGCGATGATGTTATTGGTCAGTTGCTGAATTTGCTCAGGCGTCATGTTGTTGAAGTAATCCAACGCTTGAGCTTGCTCTGATTTTGAATAATCCGATTCTGCACCTGGGCGCTTCAAGATATGCAGCTCAAATGCCGCAAACGCGATTTGGTCAAAACGCAACGCGCGCGAGCCATCAAGCATTTCAAATTCTAAATCGGTACGCGTCCAGTCCAACACGGGCATGAAGTTATAACAAACCGTATCAATGCCACACTCAGCAAGGTTAGCCAGAGTTTGCTTATAGTTATCAATCCACTGCTGGTAGTTGCCAGTTTGAGTTTTGATTTCTTCGTGCACAGGCACGCTTTCTACGACCGACCACGTTAAACCTTTCTCTTCGATAATGGCTTTACGCTTAAGGATTTCTTCTTTTGTCCAAACTTCACCATTTGGAATATGGTGCAGTGCATTCACAATACCAGTTGCGCCCGCTTGACGAATATCGTCTAGCGAAACTTGATCATTAGGGCCGTACCAACGCCACGTTTGTTCCATGAGACTTACCTTTCTTTAAGACGCACTTAGCCGACTCGAATTAATCAAGCTAAATGCAATAACGACTTCTTAATGGCAGCAATGACAATTACTGCCCGAGATAGCACCGGTCTACGCCGGTCTAAAGACGATTACCTATCTACAACCTAGTGAATGAATCAGCTTTCAAGAGGAGCCTTGTCGCTGAATTCAACATTAGCTTCAGAGCTAGCTTTCTGAGCTAAGCAGCACCACTGGGTTGGAGCTAAATAAGTAACCATCAAAGTTTGGGTCATCAATGTCTGACAGCGCTAACAAACGCTGTTTAACATTCTCAAGGTGTTGCCACATTGCGTTCTTAGCAGCGACAGGGTCTTTGCGCTGTAAGGCGGCGAGGATACGAGCGTGATCATCTAACCATTCTTCACGGTAATCTTGACCACTGATGTGAGAGTGGAGTTTATTCCACATTGGACTCTTTTCGCGTCGCTCCCAGGATTGTTTCAACATATCTACCAGCACAGAATTTTGAGTAGCCTCTGCAATACACATGTGAAATCTTTCATCTCCGCTGCAATCGGTGGTGCCGCTTGCAAGCTCTTCGCGCTCGAGTTCGAGTGCAGAGCGCATCTTAATGATGTCGCCCGGAGTGACCTGAGTTGCCGCAAACTCCGCGATATTACTTTCTAGTAATTGGCGGGCCTGCAGCATCTCGAATGGACCAGCGTCATCGCTGACCACATTCTCGCGAGAATGAGTTGGAATGTTCAGGACATAAACACCCGACCCTTTTTTCACCTCAACTAAGTTTTCAAGCTCCAGCATGATGATCGCTTCACGCACCACAGTGCGGCTTACATCTAGACGATCAGCAATATCGCGTTCTGGAGGTAACCTATCTCCGACCTTATACAGGCCTTCAATCAGTTCTTTTCTTAGTACTAACCCTATCTCCTGATAAGGTCTTTTCGGCTCGAAAGGCATCATGATGATATTGTCACTTCTTTCCATTGTATTTCTCTCGCCATCATAATGACCAAATATAATTGGTCAACCTCTATATCCTAAAATGCAGTAACACCTTGTTTTTGTATTACTCTTTTTTCTATATTTGCTCGTTATTCAACAGCCTGAATACGGTCAATCAATGCGCTCAATTCTGGGGCCGCTTTATCTAACGCGTCGTACATTGGTTGAACCGCTAGTGCGAACGCAGCTTTGTCTGGTTCCACAAAAGTAACGCCCATTTTCTCGGCTTTAGCACGCTCTTTTGCTTCCGATTCAGCCCACAACTTTTTCATCAATTCAGATGAATCACTTGCCGCCTTCATTAGCGCATCTTGTTGTTCTGTAGTCAGTTTATCGTATGCTTTGGTTGAGATAACCAACACATCCGGAACCATCGTGTGCTCATCTAAGCTGAAGTATTTAGACACTTCACTGTGACGGCTCAAGCTGAAAGAAGGAATGTTATTTTCAGCCGCATCTACGACACCTTGCTGCAGTGCTGTGTACAACTCACCGTAAGCTAGTGGCGTTGGGTTACCGCCTAACGCTTTCACCATCGCAATTGCTGATGGGCTTGGTTGAACACGAACTTTCAAACCTTTCAGGTCTTCTGGTGTGTTAATTGGCTTATTGGTATAGAAGCTACGCGCACCAGCGTCGTAATACGTCACACCAATAAAGCCGCTATCACGAGAAGAGTTAAGAATGTCACGGCCCACTTCACCATCAGTCACACTGTAGTAGTGCGCTTGATCGCGGAATAAGTAAGGCATGTTGAATGATGAATAAGCAGGAGAAAAAGCTTCTAGCTCAGCAGCATTACTTTTCACCATATCTAAAGCGCCGTTCTGCATCAGCTCCATAGATTCACGCTGTGTACCCAATTGAGCATCAGGGTAAATACGAATACGCACCTCACCATCAGTCAATTCACGTACTTCTTTCGCCATAAACGTCATCGCTTCATGTACTGCATGGTCACGAGGGTGGTTATGGCTCAGTTTCAATGTTGTCGCTGCATAAGCAGAAGCTGTTGCTCCAAAAGTTAAAGCAGCACCGACAACCGCACTAATCAAAGTTTTACGCGTCATCATCATTCTTATTCTCCGTGGATTGGTTATCCAAAATGTAGGGTGTTTTTTGTTATGGGCTCATATTGGGGCTCAAAAAAGGAACCGTCAAAGCTGAAATTAAAATTGATTGACCAATATCACAATAAAAACCCATAAATTGGTCAACCAAAATCATTTGTGAAGTTGCTCACGCCAACCAAAAAATGAATAGCTTATGATTCAGCCAGATTTTTGAACATACCATCCCTACATAGAAACAATTTCTTACATTGGTAAACCAATTGTTATGAGATACGCAATTTTGTTGAAAGGAAATAAACATGAATAAATTGGTCAGTTATATAAATAGAGGGTTGGCCGCCTTTACAGTGTCTCTATCGTCTTTCTTAGTGCTGTGTGTGATATGGCAGGTTTTATCCCGCTATGTTATTGGCAAACCAAGTACTGTTACCGACGAGCTCGCGCGTTATCTCTTTATGTGGGTAGCCTTAATTGGTGCTGCTTACACTACGGGGCTGAAACGCCACCTTGCCATCGACCTGCTTACGATGAAGCTGACTGGCAAACGCAAATTAATCAACGAAATCGTTATCCAAATAGCCATCGCTTCTTTCTCTTATATCGTTCTGGTACACGGTGGAAGCCAACTTGCTGCTAAAACGCTTGCGATGGGACAGCTGACTCCCGCTCTAGGTTTAGAAATGGGTTACATCTACTTCTGCTTACCGATTAGTGGCGCTTTGATGATTTTTTACTCCGTAGTATTTACCTACGAACGCGTTAAACAATTAATGTCAGGTGACGATTTGATCACCGACTCACAACTTGATTGATAGAAGGATTTCACAATGGAATGGCAAGTAATACTGACCTTATTCGGTAGTTTCGCTGTACTGCTTACAATCGGTGTACCGGTCTCTTTTGCGATTGGTTTATCGTCACTAGCAACCATCTTAATGAGCTTACCGCTTGAGCCTGCAATCGCTGTAGTTGCTCAACGTATGGCCGCTGGCCTTGATAACTTTGCGCTATTGGCAATCCCGTTTTTCATTTTGGCGGGCAACATCATGAACCAAGGCGGCATCGCGCTGCGTTTGATCAACTTCGCGAAAGTGTTGGGTGGTCGTCTACCGGGTTCATTGGCACACGTAAACGTGATGGCAAACATGATGTTTGGTTCTATCTCAGGCTCAGCGGTTGCATCGGCGGCCGCTGTTGGTGGCACCATGTCTCCTCTGCAAAAGAAAGACGGCTACGACGAAAACTTCTCTGCTGCAGTAAACATTACATCGTGTCCTACCGGTCTATTGATTCCACCAAGTAACACGCTGATCGTTTTCTCTTTGGTTTCTGGTGGTACTTCAATCGCGGCATTGTTCTTAGCGGGTTACATCCCAGGTCTCATCATGGGGCTAAGTATCATGATTGTGGCGGGTATTATTGCAAAACGTCGTGGTTACCCTGTTGCAGCTCGTCCTTCACTATCAATGGTTTGGGATACCTTCCTAAAAGCAGCGCCTTCTCTGGCACTGATCGGCATCATCATGGGTGGCATCATTGGCGGTATCTTTACTGCAACTGAGGCTTCCGCGATTGCCGTGGTATACACGTTTATTTTAGCCGTGCTTGTCTACCGTGAAGTGAAATGGCGTGATATTCCAAAGATCATCCTTGAGTCTGCAGTAACAACTTCTATCGTTCTATTACTTGTTGGCGCATCAATGGGGATGTCTTGGGCAATGGCGAACGCCGATGTGCCTTACATGATTGCTGATGCATTACTGGCGGTTTCTGATAACCCGCTAATGATCCTACTGATTATCAACGTGATTCTGCTGATTGTGGGGATCTTCATGGATATGACACCAGCGGTACTGATCTTCACACCAATCTTCCTACCAATCGCGCTAGACCTAGGCATCGACCCTGTGCACTTCGGCATCATGATGACCTTCAACCTTGCTATCGGTATCTGCACGCCTCCAGTAGGCAGTGCGTTGTTCATTGGTTGTTCGGTTGCCAACATCGCTATCGACAAAGTCATCAAACCACTATTGCCTTTCTACGCTGCGCTTATTATCGCGCTGATGGCCGTCACGTTTATTCCGCAGCTGAGCTTGTTCTTACCTGAATTGGTACTGGGCTACGGTTCGTAATTTCGTCACTGATACATTTTTAGACTGCTAAACACTCAAACGCTTTATCAAATAATAAAATCCCGCTGGTTCGCTGGCGGGAAAAGGAACTGAATAATGAAGACTGTTGCTAACTCTACGCTGCCAAACACTGTATTACGACCTGACTACGACCGTTCAGCACTCCAAAGCCGTATTGTGCATCTTGGTTTTGGTGCCTTTCATCGTGCCCACCAAGCTCTATTCACCAATGAAATGCTCAGCAAAACCAACACTGATTGGGGTATTTGCGAGATTAACCTATTCGGCGGCGAAGATTTAATTGAATCACTTCGTACGCAAGACCACCTTTACACCGTTGCTGAAAAAGGTGCTGAATCCACAGACGTTAAAGTGATCGGTTCAGTGACCGAATCTCTTCACCCAAGTCTAGATGGCATCGAAACCGTATTAGAAAAAATGGCCGAGCCTCAAGTGGCTATCGTTTCTATGACCATCACAGAAAAAGGCTACTGCGCTGACCCAGCGACAGGAAAACTCGACAAAAATAACCCATTAGTCATCGCTGACCTAGCTAACCCAACTCAACCAAAATCTGCGCTTGGCTATATTGTCCAAGCCCTAAAAATTCGCCGCGAACGTGGCTTAACACCATTCACGGTCATGTCTTGCGATAACGTGCAAGAGAACGGTCATGTAGCAAAAGCAGCGATCATTGAGTTCGCTCAACTGCTTGACCCAGAATTACGTGATTGGATTGAAACTAATGTCACCTTCCCATGCACCATGGTTGACCGCATCGTACCCGCAGCAACCGAAGAGACACTGACAGAAATTGCAGAACTGCTTGGTTGTGAAGACCCGTGTGGCATCGCCTGTGAACCATTCCGCCAATGGGTGATTGAAGATAACTTTGTGGCAGGCCGCCCAGACTGGAATATTGCTGGCGCAGAGTTCGTAGAAGATGTGGTGCCTTACGAAGAGATGAAACTGCGCATGCTCAATGGCAGTCACTCTTTCCTTGCTTACCTTGGATACCTTGGTGGCTACGACCATATTTCCGACACCATGACGGATGCAGGCTACCGCAAAGCCGCTTTTGACATGATGATGAAATCCCAAGCACCTTCGTTAAAGATGCCTGAAGGGACTGATTTAGAAGGTTACGCAACCTTGCTGATCAACCGCTTCACTAACCCAAGCTTGAAGCACAAAACGTGGCAGATTGCGATGGATGGCAGCCAGAAGATCCCTCAACGTATGGGTGGCAGCTTACGATTCCATTTAGAGCAAGGCTCAGATTTCTCGTGGCTTGCAACCGCCATCGCTGGCTGGATGCGTTATGTATCTGGCGTTGACGAGCAAGGCAACGAGATTGATGTTCGCGATCCTATGGCAGATACACTTCGTCAGATCTGCGACCAGCATGGACTCAATGTATCTGTGGTTCCGGCATTGCTTGCGGTTGAAGCGATTTTCCCTGCCGAACTAGGCCAAAACCCGCAGGTCATTGATGCAGTAAGTCCAGCGTACCAATCATTAATTGAACACGGTGCCGTTGCTACCGTGGCTGCGTTATAAGGAGTACAAGCAATGAAAAATTTCTTATGCGAAGACTTTTTACTGTCGAATGAGGCTGCACGTCGTTTGTACCATGAACACGCAAGCCACCAGCCGATTTATGACTATCACTGCCATCTAAACCCGGCAGAAGTGGCTCAAGATCGTCAGTTCGAAAACATGTCTAAGATTTGGCTTGAAGGTGACCACTACAAATGGCGTGGTATGCGTTCAGCAGGTATTGACGAGCGTCTGATTACTGGAGGCGCAAGCGATTATGATAAGTTCATGGCATGGGCTAGAACCGTCCCTCAAACCTTGGGCAACCCACTTTACCACTGGACTCATTTAGAACTACGCCGCCCATTTGGTATTACTGGCACTCTCTTTGGTCCAGAAACCGCAGACCAAATTTGGCACGAAGGCAACGAGCTATTAGCGACACCGGAATTTAGTGCTCGCGGCATCATGCAGCAAATGAATGTTGTTATGGCCGGCACGACGGATGACCCTATTGATTCTCTTGAACACCATAAAGCGATCGCTGAAGACAACACATTCGATGTGAAGGTTCTACCAAGCTGGCGCCCAGATAAAGCGTTCAAAATTGAACTTGATAGCTTTGCTGATTACCTACAAAAATTAGGCATGGTTGCTGACGTTGAAATCACTCGCTTCCATCATCTATTGAGTGCTTTAGACAGCCGCCTAGCGCATTTCAACGACCATGGTTGCCGTGCAGCTGACCACGGTATTGAAGTGGTTCGCTACGCACCTATTCCATCTGAATCGGATTTGGATGCCCTGTTAGCTCGACGCCTCAATGGCGAAACACTCACCGATCTAGAATGTGCGCAGTTTTCAACAGCGGTTCAGGTGTGGTTAGGCAAGCGCTACGCCGCAATGGGTTGGGTAATGCAGCTTCACATTGGTGCTCAGCGCAATAACAACACGCGCATGTTCCAACTGTTAGGCGCAGATGCAGGGTTTGATTCGATTAGCGATAAGACGTTTGCCTTCGAATTGGCTCACCTGTTAGACGAGATGGATCAAAGCAACGAACTGCCTCGCACCATTCTTTACTGCTTAAACCCTCGCGATAACGAGATGATGGCAACCATGATTGGCAACTTCCAAGGTGGCGGCATCGCGGGCAAAGTTCAGTTTGGTTCTGGTTGGTGGTTCAACGATCAGAAAGACGGCATGCAACGCCAAATGGAGCAGCTATCTCAGCTTGGTCTGCTTAGCCAGTTTGTCGGCATGCTGACTGACTCCCGCAGCTTCTTGTCGTACACACGCCACGAATACTTCCGCCGAATTCTGTGTGACATGCTTGGTCGTTGGGCTGAAAACGGCGAGGTGCCAAACGACATGTCACTGCTTGGCCCTATGGTCGAAGACATCTGCTTTGGAAACGCAAAACGCTACTTCGAAGAGAGGGCGTAACCCATGAAACATATCGCCATTATTGGTGAGTGTATGATCGAGCTTAACGGCAAACCGTTCGGCTCAATGCATCAAACGTTTGGCGGAGACACACTCAATGCTGCGGTCTATCTAAGCCGCGGCTGCGAGGCCAACCTCAATCAAGATGACATCAAAGTGTCCTACGTCACGGCTTTGGGCGCAGACCCGATTAGCAAGGGAATGTTAGAACGCTGGCATCAAGAAGGGGTGTCGACTGAACTTGTTCTACAAGACAGCCAACGTACTCCGGGTCTATACCTGATTCAGCTTGATGACGCAGGTGAGCGTACCTTCTTATACTGGCGTAATCAGTCAGCAGCACGGTACCTGTTGCAACATCCAGATTTTAGCCAGATAAAACAAGCTTTGCGCAACGTCGATATGGTCTTTCTCAGTGGCATCACATTAGCGATTCTACCCGAGCAAGATCGTATCCAGTTATTGAACATCTTGGTTGAATTGAAGACGCAAGGCGTTGAGATCGCCTTCGACAGTAACTTCCGCCCTGCGCTTTGGCCACAGGACGAAAACCAAACCGTTAAGAACAGCTACCAAGCCATATATACGCTGACAGATTTAGCTTTAGTCACGTTCGATGATGAACAGTTGATTTGGGGAGATACTTCACCAGAACAAACCATCGAACGTCTAACTTCACTAGGTGTTAAGCAATGCGTCGTCAAACTGGGTGCAGATGGCTGTCTCATTCAAGATGCCGCAATTCAAAGTGACATAAATCTAAATTCTGGTACCGCTTCGGCTCCACGGGCGGTGCCGACCCAACCTGTTGAACATGTCGTTGATACGACCTCGGCAGGAGACTCATTCAATGGCGGATTTTTATCTGCTTACCTTGCGGGTGAAGACTTAACAACGTCGTGCCAGCGTGGCAATACCATGGCAGGCGTCGTTATCCAACATCGCGGTGCCATTATTGCAAAAGAACTTACTCAAGCGGCCATCACAGCCATTTAAGGAATACCAATGAACATCAAACAACAACTAAAAACACTGAAAGTTATCCCTGTGATCGCTATCGACAACGCTGAAGACATCATCCCTCTGGGTAAAGTGTTAGCTGAAAATGGTTTACCTGCAGCAGAAATCACGTTCCGTTCTGAGGCTGCTGTCGAAGCTATTCGTCTACTTCGTGAATCACAACCAGATATGTTGATCGGCGCTGGCACTGTGCTCAATCGTGAGCAAGCTATCGCGGCTAAAGAAGCGGGCGCAACGTTTGTGGTCTCTCCTGGCTTTAACCCAAACACGGTAAGAGCCTGCCAAGAGATTGGTATTGATATCATTCCTGGGGTCAACAACCCGAGTACAGTAGAAGCCGCTCTAGAAATGGGCTTAACCATATTGAAGTTCTTCCCAGCTGAGGCATCAGGTGGCATCAACATGGTTAAGTCACTTCTTGCGCCTTACACGGATATTGAGATCATGCCGACAGGTGGCATTAACCCAAACAATATTAAAGACTACCTAGCGATACCTCGAGTACTCGCATGTGGTGGTACTTGGATGGTGGATAAGAAGCTGATTGAAGAAGGCAATTGGGAAGAACTGGCTCATTTAACTCGTGAAGCTGTTGCTTTAGTGAATCAATAATCACATTCATCGAACAATAATAAGCTTTAGGTAGTCAATTAAAGCATTAACCAGCTCTCTAATTAGAGGGCTGAATTTTTGTTCATAAACTTAAATTGACTGATGGAATGAGTATGGAAAACGTCATAGCACAAGGTATTGGAGGAATTGCATTCCTAGTTGGCATGATGGCCTTTTGGCAAAAAGACGACATGCGATTTCGTTATCAGATGATGATGTTCTGTCTGATCATGGGAATTCACTTCACCTTAATGGGAGCTACAGTTGCTGCCATTGGCGTGATGATAAACGCACTGCGTAGTTATGCTTCCATCAAAACTCAATCACGCAAAGTCATGTGGTTTTTCATTGGTTTAATGTGGGTAATGACATTACCTAACATCACACACTTCTTTGAATTCATAACCGTTTTAGGTTCTTCAGTTGCCACTTGGGCATTATTTACCAAACAAGGCGTAACACTGAGAACCTTTATTCTGTTCAACTCACTTTGTTGGATTAGCCACAATATTTGGCTTGGCTCTATCGGCGGATCTTTGGTCGAAGGAGCATTTATTGCCACCAATCTAGTCACAATTTACCGTTTACACCAACGCAGATTGTTAATGGTAAAATAGGTAATATTCTCTGAAACAATACCTACGATTTAAGCCTAGAGCTAATTTATTCATCGTATTTTGAAGAACACAAGTAATGAACATTTTGAAAATAAAACAAAGGCCAACGTTCACACGTTGGCCTTTGTTTTATCTGCTATTTGTCGGAATCAGGAGTTAATCAATACCAAAGAATCCAAAATCCCTTTGCCGCTGTGGATCCCGCCTTCATTTTCACTGGCGGGTTTACTGCGGATCAAGTAGCCCGCGTAACCGTCCAATTCGGTAACTGGTTTGCCTTGATAGTAAGCGGTGAATAGGCCGACTTCGCTGACTAAATCTGTCACTAGCGTTTGTTGGGTGTCACGTACAGCAATGGTCGGCACGTCACGTTCATGCGGGTACAAGCGCTGCATCAATGCCCACGCGTCGTACTCTTCTGGTTTAAGCTGGCTCAGTTGTTCGCTGATGTCGTCACCAAAAACACAATGACCACCGCCCTCGCCTTGGTTTTTCAACACCCACTCTTGCTTATCAGTTTGGGTGTTAAACCAGTCAATCGATTCACTGGTGATAGGCTTCATATCAGCCAGAACACTCTTGACCAGTTCGGCTTCTTCTAGCTTTAAATCCCAACGTGCGTATTCTGCTGCAGGCATCATGGTCAGCAGCATTTGCATGGTTTTACTGGTCGCTAATTGCTGGCTGATGGTCGCGTTCATTGCGACATGGTGTTGTTCCATAAACAAGCGAGTCTGACTTAGCGTGTGGCAACAAACCGATTCATTGAGTTCTGGAGCCCAGTAATCTGAATACTGATAGCCGGCTCTTAGGTACACCACATCGACAGCGCCGACATCTTTCAGTAACAAGCGTTGATTATCACCTGATGAAAGCTGACAGCTCAATTGTTCAAAGGTACGACGAACCGTACGAACTCCTTGTTTTTGTAGCTCGACTTCAAGCAAGTGTTGGTCATAAACGTTGTCTTCGTTCTTCTGCACCACCATCAAGAAAACCGGTTTATCTTGCTCTTTAAAGTCGCTTTTCACTTGCCTTGCAGCATTAGCGATACCATAAGCTAACTGCATTAAACCTTGGTTTTCAGCCGGTGTTGCAGATGGGTCTTCTAACCAATCGTTATAAACGTTTGGCCATTGGTTTTGCATGAACGAGTGGAATTCTGTTGCGCGCTGACCAAAAGGCGCCATTCCTGCCGCAATGCCATTAAACTCAATCACTTTTGCACCGTGTTGGCGGTCATCCATGAAATCAGTGCGCATTAATAGCAATGGTTGACGAGCCGGCTTAAAACACTCTTCAGTATTGCCATGTGCTTGTTGATGCAACTCCATCAAACGACCAAAAAACGGATCAGCCTTAGCTACATCACTCAAAGATGATTGCAGAAAACCGTGGTCTTCCGAAACATTGCTGATTAACTTGGTGATCAGCGGTGTTACCTTCAACAAGTGTTCATAAACCTTACGCTCCATTGTCATTGGAGCCAAACTGAACGGGCAATGTCTCGCGGTATTGTCAGCTTGTCGAAACGCGACGCCATGCATGAGTGCCCACTCACACGCGTCTTCAATAATTTGTTGCGGAATCAATGACGTTAGCATTGGATTCATTTTGGTCTCTCACTATTAACTGGGATTAAGCGCTCTACTAAGACGATGCCCATTCTAAAAAGACGAAAAAAAACGAAAAACCTTTCACTTCTTTGAATACTTCAGTCAATGACTCACATCTGAGTGTCTTGGGTCTTATTGACGATCAGATCGCGCAACCATTTGTGGCTCGGTTCTGAATCAAAGTATTTATGCCACAATAGGAACAAACCTCCCGGTACCAAATCGACCGGAACAGGCTTCATCACCAACTCTCCGCTATCAATGTAATCGCGTACCGAGTTGTATGGATAACACATTAATAAGTCGCTCTGCTTGCACAGCTTGATGGCACTGGTGATATCTGAAACGTTAGCCGCCTTGTTGATCTCCAATTGCTTAGAATTGAGCACTTCCATCAATAGCCAGTCACCCGCACCACCTGTCACCAACTGTATATGTCGATATTTCAAAAAGGTGTCGAGATTCCACTCCTCTTGCAACGCAGGATGGTCATTACGCATCAAACACACCGAGTAATCCAAGCACAGCTCGACGTAGTCAAGTGCATCAGGAATACACTGCACGTGGGTAGAAGCGCGCTCATCTAGCTCAAAAATACCGATCCCAAAATCCACTTCACGCTTTAATAATCGCTTGAAGCTGTCGCTGCTCCACGTTGAACTGTTAACGGTAATGTGAGGCGCATCCGCGAGCGCAGTCGGCATAAAGTGCGGATAAATCGCCGTGTAGGCGGTTTCGACAAGGTCTATAGTGAAGGTACGCTCACTGTCTTTAGGGTCGAAAACTTCGGGAACGGTCAGCTTTTCGATTTGCAGTAGGATTTGATGGATCTTAGGCGCTAACGCGAGTGCTTTGGGTGTGGGAAATAGCCCTTTGGATTCACGCTCAAATAGCGGATCATCAAACAAAGCTCTCAGCTTAGTGAGCTGTTTACTTACCGCTGACTGGCTCAAAAAGAGTCGCTCTGCTGTTTTACTCACACTTCGTTCTTCAATAAGAACATGTAGGCAAAGTAGCAAATTCATGTCGCATTTAAGTAAGCTTTTAACATCTACCATGATATTCCCTAAATTCAGGTTAATGATGATTAATTGTCACTTTAAATCATATCATGGTCTTGGTAAATTTAGCGCATGTGAGTTAACACGCTCAAATAATAATAGAATTAAGGAATACTCATGGATTTTCTAGCACTACCAAAGATTGATTTACACTGCCACCTAGACGGAAGTGTTCGCCCAGATACGATTATTGACCTAGCAAAACAGTACAATATCGAACTACCTGAAGATCGCGACGCGGTTGTTCAATCTCTAACGGTGCCAGAAGATTGCAAAAACCTAGATGAGTATCTGGCTTGTTTCAGCCTGCCGCTACAAGTGATGCAAACTGAAGAAGCGATTGAGCGTATCTCTTTCGAGCTTTACGAAGACGCTGCACTAGAAAACGTTAAGTACCTAGAAGTTCGTTTCGCACCAATCCTGCACGTAAACAAGGGCTTGTCTCTTGATACGATCATTGCAAGTGCAGTAAAAGGCATGAAGCGTGCAGAAGAGAAATACGACATCAAGGGCAATTACATTATGTCTGTACTTCGTATGTTCCCGAAAGATTCAATCAAAGACGTGATCGACGCAGGCCAACCTTACCTAGGTAAAGGTGTGGTTGCGTTTGATATTGCTGGCGGTGAAAAGCCGGGCTTCTGCGCTGAATTCCCTGAGTACACACAATACGCTCTTGAAAAAGGCTACCGCATTACAGTTCATGCTGGTGAACAATGGCACGGTCAAAACGTTTACGATGCAGTGACAATGCTTGACGCTGAGCGTATCGGCCACGGTGTTCACATCCAAGGTAACGAAGACGCGTACAACATCGTTAAAGAGAAGCAAGTTGCGCTTGAGACTTGCCCAACAAGTAACGTTCAAACTAAATGTATTCACAAATTCAGCGACCACCCAATTGCTGAGTTCAAGAAAGACGGCATCGTTGTGACTATCAACACAGACAACCGTACTGTGTCGAACACAACCATGACTAACGAAGTGAAGCGTGTATGTGAAACGTTCGGTCTAACTAAAGAAGACTACGCAGAGATCTACAAGTACTCTGTAGACAGCGCTTTTGCTTCAGACGAAGTGAAACAGCACCTAATGGGTTTCGTTGAGCAAATCTAATTTGCGAAACATAACTTAAGCTGCCTAACCTTGTATTTAGGCAGATAATGCATTTAAGGCTCTCAATTTTTTGAGAGCTTTTTTTTGTTCTATTAAATGGAATAAAAAAGTCGAGAATATAAGCATCGGCACCCAATTGATACCGACCCTTTTCACATCATCTGTCACTCTTTTCACTTAAAAATAATGACGAGCAAGGTGTCAAAGACTAGTGTCACATAGAAATCATTTCTGTAGGGTTTGATCATCACATGAATATTAGTTACGAGCAGGTACGAACATTTGTTGCCGTTATCGAGACAGGTTCGTTTAGTGCAGCTGCTAGGCACTTAAACAAGCACAGAACAACGCTTGGTCAGGTCATTAGTAATCTAGAAATCGAAACGAACATGACTTTGTTCGACCGCAATGGAAAATTCCCAGTGTTAACTGAGCATGGTCATGCACTGTTTCGGCACGCCAAAAGCCTTAATGACAGCTCGATAGCATTCGAAAATCTATGCATGACTATTGAGTCAGGCGTTGAGAGTAACATTACGATTTACCATAGCGGATTGGTTCCATCAGAAATGATTGCATCCGTAATGATGGATATAAGAAAAGAATATCCTTATGTAAATGTGCACTGGCTTCATCGAAGTACTGATCAAACAAGGGATTCTCTACAAACGGGAGAGACTGATTTGGGCATTGTTCTGCTAGATAACAATACCCAAGGCGCAAGCTCCACAGACTATGTACATCTAATGAGCATGCCATTCAAGGTGGTCGCAAGCCCATCTTTTTTCCCTAATTCAAAACAAAAGCTAAACGCACGAGATCTAGGTGCACATCGTCAGATACTGCTTGAAGACTACAACGATATATCTAGGAAAATCATCGTTTCTCCCAATATCCAAAAAATAGAAAATATTAGTATTTTCATCGCACTATTGACGTTAGGTGAAGGTTGGGCTGTTGTACCCGCACACATTGTCGAAAACGAATTAAAACTCGAAAAACTCATTGAACTCAACGTTGAAGAACTGAATACAAAGCTTAGATTTCCATTAGCTATTTGGTCCATGAACCAATCGCAAAGTGGGCCTATTCGAAGCAAACTAATAGAATCGCTGTGCATACATGCCCGACAATATGAGGATCTAACCCTACAGATGTGATTATAACCTGACGGCGAAGTGACTTACTCTGGTTGCAAACCAAACAACCGGACAAGAACGTGAATCTAGTACCAAAACTTTCAAGTGTCATCTTATTACTGATTCTCTCGGGCTGCGCTTCATACAACGACGTATGTGGTGAGCCTCAAGAAGATTGGTCTGTCGTCGAATTTGCAGACTGGACAGCTTGTAGAGATAGGTTAAAAACGTTTCATGACGAATTATCGGCATTAACGACCTCTTCAATAGATCGCAATCAAAGTTACTCATTCTAAGTCACTACGAGTGGAGTCAGTGTATGAAATTAAAACTAGTCGCTATCGCATTATTGGTCGGACTAACTAGCGCAGCAGCCGTTCAAGCTTGCACTTCTGTTGCTTGGAATACTGATCAAGGAACGTTCACATCTCGAACTAACGATTGGATTGAATCCACTCAACCGACTTTAGGTGGTATCAAGAAAGGAGAGTTTCGCTACAGAGTGGACACTCACCCAAAGCCTAGAAACAGGCGACAGTATTTTTGAATACAACTTTGAAGAACATTGGAATATGGTTCAATTCAATGTGTACGAGCTCATGGGCAAAGAGTTTCGAGTCGATCTAATGAGTAGATAAATAAGTGAGTTGCCCATTTAGCTAGTCATCACACAATAATTATTACTATTGTTCATCTATGCATTCGTGGACAACGCGAAATTAATGGCTAACTTGAATAAAAACAGGAAGAGAAAGGCTGAGGCTTTTCTCTTTTTTTATGTCCAATTGTCCGTATTCTAATACCCATGTTGACTAGTGAGGTGCAAGCGATGAAAACGAAAACAGAACTCAAGAAAATGCTGTCCGGCGAGATTTTTGATGGCGCAGACCATGAGATTGACCACATGCGCACTCACGCCAGCAAGGCGCTATCAGACTTGAATCAATGTTCAGACGATACTCAGCTACCAAGTCTTCAGGCTAATCTGTTTGGTAAAGTAGGAAACAGCGTTGTCCGTCCCCCGTTTCATTGTGAGTTTGGCAAAACCATCGAAATTGGTAACGACACCTTTATCAACATGAACGTGGTAATGCTTGATGGCGCGAATATCAAAATTGGCAACAATGTATTGGTGGGGCCAAGTGCCCAATTTTACACGGCCTCTCACTCACTGGATCACCTCAGTCGTCGTAAGTGGGAGACTTTCTGCCTACCTATCACCGTCGAAGACGATGTGTGGATTGGTGGAAACTCGGTCATCAACCAAGGCGTAAAGATTGGTGCTCGCTCTGTTATCGCGGCGAACTCAGTGGTTAACAGTGATGTACCACCAGACTGCTTATACGGTGGCACTCCAGCCAAGTTGATTCGGCATTTGAATACTGAGCAACAAAGCGACTAGTTCAGAAGCAATCTAAGAAAGGCCATGTTTATCACTCAACATGGCCTTTCTTCCATTGATAAGGTGTAATCCCATTTGCTCGCTTAAACGCTCTTATAAATTGTGAGGCATCTGCGTATCCCAAGTGAAGTGCAATATCTGAGATCGAATAATCTTGCTCAGTCATAACGCGCTTGGCGAATTCAAAAGACAGAGCCTCTTTAATGGTTCGAAAGGTCGTCCCCTCTTCACTAAGCGCCCTTTGGATTGTACGCTTACCCATTCGGTTTATCTGACCAAACGAGACCAAATCTACATCTACTCGACCGATATAAGGAAGTAATGCTTGTGTCACCTTGATGGTAGAAGTAGTAGCCGTTGATACCGCTTTGATTGAGCAATCTCGATCAATGGGGCTATACGAAATGCACGTCTCAGTTTGGCCTAAATACTGTGGCGTTTCCGTTTGTATTCTTAACTCACTTAACTCACTTAACGCATTCGCCGACACTGAAACTAAGTCGTAGCGAATGGGCTTATCAATATCAATCTGCTGAGATTTAAAATAGGCGTGACTATAAACGATCAAAAACAGCTCGGCTTCGATACCATTCAGCGAGCTATTAGATACTAGAAATGAAAGCTTTAATAACTGTGAAGACGATTCAACTGACCATTGTTCAAACGGAAAAAGAGACAGAAAATCTTGAGCTGAAAGGTTAGAAAAATCGAGTTCGAGAGCGGCTCGTTGAGCACTGTCTAATAACGCAGAAACAAACACATCAGATGGTAATACCTTCCTCAAACCCTCTAAGAACTGCGTAAACACATTAAATGAGACATATTGAGCAGGTGAAGTATCCATTGAAAATGGCATGTTCACTTGAACTGCGAGCGCTTCTATCGCGGCGTGATATGGAGCTAATGACTTATCTTCTCGGACGCACTGCTGAAAATGACTCCAACACTCTTCGCAATCAATGGTAATTCAAGCATCAGTTCACGGTTCCTTTGTCTTGATCAAAACAGGTTAAATCCACAACTCAACCCAACTATCGGCATCAATTTTTTCATCAATACCGGCTCTAAGTTCAGTGGCACAAAATGCACATTTAACTTTTCTAGCTTAGCTACTATCACCTCAAGTTAACAAGAGGCGCTTTAAGTTTTTAGCATTAAGGCGAAATCACAGTTCAGGACGTAACGCTTTGATTACAAAGTATGACAGGGTTATCAATTTAAATAACTCGACGATACCGTCAGGGTCTACTATTAATCTAGGCATAAATATAAATGGACTTAAGCCCGTAATTGAGAGGTTTTCATTTTTAAAAAGATAACGTTAGTAGCAGCAAGCATTGCAATGAGTGTTGGTGTTGCACAGGCAAGTGTTGAGAGTAAGACCTGGCCTGCATCAGACAAGGCTAAAACATTTGTCCAAGACACCATTGTCATCGGTATGCTCGCGAGCCCTTACGGTGCAGGTTGGCAGGACGAGCAACAACTGTTGGATTACTTCCAAGATGCTCGTGATGCAGGTATTACAGGGCATGAATACACCATTACCGCTGCTGATCACAACTTTGATGACTTCTTGTTTCACCATCATAAACACCGCTCTGCGATGGCAAAACAACCTGATAATTTCATCATCGCGCATTCCAATAATGACATTGAAAAAGCGCACACCGAAGGAAAAACTGCCGTGCTTTGGAACAGTCAAACTGCCACTATTTTGGAAGAAGATGTGACCAAAATGGCGATTCTAAAAGACATGGGCTTAAAAAGCATGATCTTGGCGTATAACGACATTTTCAGAACAGGTTCAGGGCAATTAGCAGCATTTAACGGTAGAGATATAGGCTTAACACCTTGGGGAGAATCTGTTATTGATTCGATGGTCGAGTATCAGGTCATTCTCGATCTCAGCCACACAGGCTCAAAGACAGCAAATGACGCAATGGATTACATGGAAGAGAAGTATCCTGGAACCCCATTTGTTTACACTCACTCAGTGCCAGCAGGGCTTTATAAGTGTGAGCCAGATGCAACACCACAAGGTTGCTACCGCGCTATTCCTGACGATGAAGCGATACGCGCGGCTAAATCAGGTGGCTACGTTGCTCCAACCTTCACCGAATGGATGATGGACGGCGTTTGGCCTGAAGATATTTCTCCAGTGCAAGCTGCTGATATGATCGATTACTACGTGAAATTGGTAGGCGTTGACCACGTAGGTATCGCAACTGATGATATGTTCTCTACCGCGATGGTTGTGGACTTCGCAACCAAGAACGCGAAAATGTACGACGATGGCGGCTACATGATTGAGGCATTCAACAAAGGCGCTACCGGTAATGGCGAACTGTCGAAGATCCTAGCGGCGATTACTGATGAACTGTGGAAACGCGGTTACAGCAACGATGATCTTGCTAAGATCTACGGTGGTAACAAGATGCGAGTGTACGCTCAAGTATCTGAGGGCGCTGACCCTGACGAGTTCCAAAAAGAGTATACAAAGCGTCTAAAAGCGCTCACCAAGTTAAGAAACGAAAACTTAGCTATGTAGCTCGCTACTAAGAAGGCTCAAACACTCGAAGCACGTCCTATTAGTCGTGCTTTTTTATTAGCTACTTGCAGGTGACCTCGCCTTCACGCTTATCTAATCAAGAAAGAGAATGAAGTCACACACCCAGAAGTAGCCCTCGAATTCGCCCTCCAAAACACCCTATTTCTCATCATCTAATTGGCCTTCTATGTTAGAATTATCGGCTAGTTCGGAATGCGCTGAGTCTCTGATTTAGTTAACTATAATTTAATCACCATGAGTGCTTTTTTAAGTTTTTAGAATGAAAAAATATGAATTAGTTGTTCAAGATATTGTGAGCAAAATTTGCCAAAACAGTATCAGCCATAAGCTTCCTGCAGAACGAGAACTATCTGAAATATATGGATTATCTCGTTTCACGATTCGTAAAGCACTAGCCAAGCTAGAGGCTATTGGCATGGTGAAATCTAAGGTGGGTTCTGGTTACTTCGTCAACACTTCTCTCATTGGTACACCACTGGTGTACAACTCCATCACTGAAAACAGTTTTGAAGAGATCTCTTATAAAAAGCTCCAGCTAAATAAAGCGCTACCCGATAACCACGAACAGCAGATTTTTTCTTTAGACGACAATGACTACATTTGGAAAATTAGACGTCTTCGATTGATTAACAATAAAGTAGTTCAGATTGAAGAAGCCAAGATCCCTGTCAGTGTCTTCCCAGAGATGAATGCCGAGATCATTGAAAGCTCAATCCAGAAACATGCGCTAGCGAAAGGCCTTCAGATCGATAGCTACTTAACGACGTATCAAGCGATCAGTGTTTCTAAAGAAGATGCGGAGTTGCTCGGCTGCAAAAAAAATGCGGCGGCGATGAATATCACCAACCGAGGTTTCTTAGCATCGGGTGAACTGTTCATCGTCAGCGACATCATCGACATCAACTACCAATGCACCTACCACACGCCTTTTAACAGTGAGAGCATGAGCTTCCGAGATAAGAAGTAATAATTTATTTAGATGCCCACCATTTTAGTTAATTTAAATAACTAACCCAGTTAAGTATTTACAATCAATAGCCTATCAGTTAATAACTGTACTTAAATATTTATTAGTTACAATCTTGCTAACTAAAAATAAATTATAGACCTTTGATAAATTTAATTGAGTAATTAATACTAGTCAAAAAAAATGGCCGCTTTAAGCGGCCATTTTAATTAACTCGATGAGTTATGGAGTGTGAATCGCGCCATCAGGAAGGCGACTTTGAGTCCACTCGTGGGGGCGATACATAACAGGGAACTCGGCTGCAACCTCTCGGTCGATTTCAACACCAATACCTGCTATTTCAGAAGCGTATAAGTAGCCATTAATTGGCTCTGCAGCGTTCGGGAATACCTTGTGCGTATTCTCGTTGTACTCGACATGTTCTTGAATGGCGGCATTGTGTAAATGCACATTCAAATGCGTGTTTACCGCTGCACCAATTGGCGTCATATCTGGTGGACAATGCCATGCAATACGAATACCGAAGTTCTGACATAGATGGCCTAGTTTCAGGGCTGGGGTAATACCACCAATCTGTGAAACATGACAACGAATGAAATCAATGCGGCGGTTAGCAATCAGTGATTTCCACTCTTCAGGGTTATTAAATAACTCCCCTAAACCTAATGAAACTGAGCTTTGGCTACGAATATTATCCAACCATTCCGTTTGATTTGGCGGCAGAATATCTTCAATGAAGTAAGGCTTATATTGCTCGACTTCTTTGGCAAATTGTATCGCTTGATTCGGGAATAGGCGCTCATGAACATCATGAAGAATATGGAATTGGTTACCATATTTCTCTCTCAACGACTTAAACATCGTTAGAGTATTGTCCATGTACTGATCTTGGTCGTAGTACGAGCCTTCAGTCGGGTTTTGAGTGGTATGCAAATCGGTTGGAACGCCGCCATAGAAACCAAGCTGACAACGAATGTGCTTGTAGCCTTTGTCTAGGAAAGATTCCACCAGCTCATAAATACCTTCCATTGTGTCGCTAGTCGCGTGTGTGTATACAGGAATAGCATCACGAGACTTACCACCAAATAATTGATGTAACGGCATACCCGCTAATTTGGCTTTTATATCCCACAGTGCCATATCAACACCGGAAATTGCATTATTGATAACAGGGCCATTTCGCCAATAAGCGTTGACCATCATCATTTGCCATAAGTCTTCAATATTATTGGCGTTTTTACCAATAATAATAGGTTTTAAATATTCATCGACCATTGTTTTCACAGCAAGCGGTCTTTGTTGGAATGTCGCACAACCAAACCCAGTCACGCCTTCATTCGTTTCAACTACCACGGTAATGAGATTGTGTCTGTCTGGCTTAGTAATAATACAATGGATATCAGATATAATAGTTTCTTTCACAATTAAATAACCTAAACTTAAGTCAACTCCTATTATCTAACCGCTTTAAAAACCACATTTCAAGCGCTAATTTTTCGTAAAAATAATTGGTACGTTAAGAGTATTTTTTTGATAAACAAAACATACCAATTGGCTAAAAACGGTGGAAAAATAATTTTTCGGATTTTAAGTGTGATTGAGATCTCTTTTTACTGCGTTGGATTTAAATTGATTGTCGTTATGATTGCTCGAGTTAAATATATTCCAATAACAGGTGTAGTATGCAAATGGTAGAAAAGAGTGATGCCGTTATTAATAACTCGAAGTCATCATCGAAAAATAAAAATTTCAAAGAAAATATACAGTTATTAATCACTGCACTTGGTGGTGAAGACAATATCGTGAGTATCACGCACTGTATGACAAGGCTGAGATTCAAATTAGCGGACGAATCGCTGGTAGACGAAGAAGCGATCAAGCAGATCGCAGATGTGAAAGGTGTGGTACTTCAACAAGGCCAAACTCAAGTCATCATCGGTGTTGAGGTCGAGAAGTGGTTCAATGCGCTATCAAACACTCAACAAGCTGACGCTAACCCTGCTGATGAGCTAGAGAAAGGCAAGCTGTTCCAAGGCGTGATGCGCATTGTCGCGGGTATCTTCGGCCCAGTAGTTCCAGCGATTGCCGGTGCAGGTATGTTGATGGGCCTGTTGTCTGGTCTTATTGCAACCAATGTTATCTCTGAAACTTCAGACACGGTTTACTTCTTCCGTTCAATTTCTGTCGCTGTGTTCTTCTTCTTGCCTATGCTGGTTTCTTTCTCTGCCGCTAAGGTATTCAAAGTAAACGAATACATTGCGCTTGCTGTCTCCTCTGCAATGCTAGCACCCAAGCTTGTAGATAAAGCGGCGATGCTAAAAGAGGCTGGCGCTGCACCTGAGCTGACGGTGCTAGGCGTAGTACCCATTGAACTGCTTAACTACGGCGGCGCGATTGTTCCTGCGATTCTAGCAATTTGGTTATTGTCTAAAGTGACTCCGTTAGTTGACCGTCTAGTTCCTTCTTCTGCGAAGCCTGTATTTACACCACTGCTTGCCTTTACGGTGACTTCAACCATCACACTATCATTTGTTGGCCCTGCGGGTATCTGGCTAAGTAATGGCGCAGGTTGGGTAATGAGTTCACTACTGGAGATCTCTCCGACGTTAACAGGCTTTGTGTTTGGTCTGACTCGCCCAATTACCATCGTATTTGGTATCCACCACAGCATGACGCCAATCAGCCTGAACAACTTTGCACTGTATGGTAAGGATTTACTTATGCCGATCATGTGTTTGGGTAATATGGCAATTGCAGGCGCGACAATGGCTATCTGGCATAAGCAACGTAAGACAGTTTCTAAAGAGCAATCTTCAATTACGATGGGCTCAAGTGTTACGGCTATCTTAGGCATCACGGAGCCAGCTCTATTTGGTGTCCTAACGAAATACACCAAAGCGATGATGACCGCGAGTTTGGCGGCAGGTGTGTTCGGTGCTATCTCGGTAACGATAGATACTCACTTAACCAGCTACATTCTGTCTTCTGTATTCAGCTTGCCAGCTTACCTTGCAGGCGGTACGCAAAACTTCATTCAGGCACTAATGGGTGTGGTGGGTGTGTTCGCACTGTCTTATGTTCTAACGCTATTGTTCGTAAAACTAGACAACAAGTAACACTGCCTCCCAACCTATTGGGAACAGAATCAACGTGGCTACCTTCCTTGTAGCCACGTTCCATCATTTATACCTAGCAATACCAATCTTTCTGTAAGGGCACACTATGAGCCACATTGCGATTATCGGCGAGTGTATGATTGAACTGAACGGCGCTCCATTCGGCACCATGCAACAAACCTATGGTGGAGATACGCTCAACGCCGCTGTTTATTTGAACCGAGGTACCACAAGCTATTCCTGTTCGACAGGTGCACCTATGATTCGTACCAGTTATGTCACGGCTCTAGGCTCAGACGCTATCAGCAAAGAGATGCTTAACCGATGGCAGGATGAAGGGTTATCAACCGATTTAGTGCTTATCGACGAACAGCGCTCGCCAGGCCTGTATCTGATTCAATTAGATGACGTTGGTGAACGCACATTTCTGTATTGGCGTAATGACTCCGCCGCTCGCTACATGGTACAGCACCCCGATTTCGATAAGATAGCCAACCAACTTCGTGATGTTGATATGGTGTTTCTGAGTGGTATATCCCTGGCGATACTGCCACACAACGATCAGCTAAAGTTGCTCACTATCATCGAGGGCCTACGTGAACGTGGCGTTACCATCGCCTTTGATAGTAACTATCGACCAAAGTTGTGGAGCTCAGAGGCCGCAACTAAAGAATGCTATCTATTGGGCTATAAAACGACCGATATAGCCCTAGTCACGTTCGATGATGAACAACTGTTGTGGAGTGATCAAACACCACAAGACACCATAACAAGGCTGCATGCACTCGGCGTCAAAACCGTTGTTGTAAAGCTTGGTGCTGAAGGCTGCTTGATCAGCGAAAACTCCGCAAGCGAGCCAGTAAAAATCACAACGACACCTGTCGAGACTGTGGTTGATAGCACCTCAGCTGGCGACTCTTTTAACGGCGGTTTCTTATCTTGCTATCTCGCAGGAGGTTCTATTGAAGAAGCCTGCCACCAAGGTAATGCATTAGCCAGATTGGTGATTCAACATCATGGCGCAATCATCCCAAAATCCATCACCGACACTCTTTCAAACTGATATTAAGAAGTACACATGTCTACAATTAACGAACAGCTAAAAGCACTTAAAGTTATCCCTGTTATCGCCATTGATAACGCAGAGGATATTATCCCTCTAGGCAAAGTATTGGCTGAGAATGGGCTTCCCGCGGCTGAGATTACCTTCCGTTCAGACGCCGCTGTTGAAGCTATCCGACTGCTTCGCCAAGCACAGCCACAAATGCTGATCGGCGCGGGCACCATCTTGAACCGTGAGCAAGCACTTGCAGCAAAAGAAGCGGGCGCAACGTTTGTGGTATCACCGGGGTTCAATCCAAACACAGTTAAAGCATGCCAAGAGATCGGTATCGATATCATTCCGGGTGTGAACAATCCAAGCACCGTTGAAGCGGCATTAGAGATGGGCTTAACAACCTTGAAGTTCTTCCCAGCAGAAGCTTCCGGCGGTATCAGTATGGTGAAGTCGTTAGTCGGACCCTATGGCGACATTAGACTCATGCCTACAGGCGGTATCACGCCATCTAACATCGATAGCTACTTAGCAGTGCCTCAAGTATTAGCCTGCGGTGGCACATGGATGGTGGATAAGAAGCTCATCGAGAACAAAGAGTGGGATGAAATTGCACGCCTAACACGAGAGATTGTTGAGCAAGTAAATCATTAAGCAGATCAGTCGCTAGCCCAAAGCGTTAGCGGGATTTGAGAATACAACGTATACAAAGAGAGCGAGAAGCTTGCCTCTCGCTCTTTTTTCATCTATCTATTGTGACAATTGTTGCTCTACAAGCGTCTTCCAGAACCCAACGCCATGTTCCAGAATATTGTCGTTGAAATCGTAGTGTGGGTTATGAAGCGCAGTGCCTCCACATTCACCAACACCATTCCCAACTAGCACATAGCACCCTTTCACTTCACGTAACATGAACGAGAAATCCTCACTGATAGTGAAGCGTTCACAAGCTCCATTCACATTCTCTTCACCAACAACCGCTTGTGCTGCTTTGATTGCGTGAGCAGTCTCTTCCGGCGTGTTGATTGTTGATAGAAAGCTATTGTTAAAATGATATTGATAATCAACGCCTGCTGACATGCACTGACCCGCAACGACACGCTCGATCGCTTTCTCAATCTTGTGTAACGCTTGATCCGTGAAGCTACGAGTATCACCTGAAATGGTCACTTGCGAAGGAATCACGTTAACGGTGCCATTGGTAACAAAGTTAGTCACTGAGATAACCGCCGTCTCATCAATTGCACTCAAATTACGTGAAACAATGGTTTGTAAGGCGGTCACAACCTGAGCTCCAACTACAATCGGGTCGGTTCCCATGTGTGGCATAGCGGCATGACCACCCGTCGCCTTGATAACAATTTCAAAGCTACTTTCACTCGCCATTAATGAATTGGGGCGAGTCACAAACTTACCTTCAGGAATACCCGGTAGGTTATGCATTGCGTAAATCGCATCCATATTCCAACGAGTAAACAGGCCGTCTTCGATCATCGCTTTAGCGCCTGTACCACGCTCTTCATCGGGTTGGAAAATGAAGTAAACGGTGCCATCAAATTGCTTGCTGTTTGCTAGCTCTTGCGCGGCACCCAACAACATAGCTGTATGCCCGTCATGACCACAAGCATGCATCGCGCCATCATGTTTAGAAACATGACAAAACGTATTCTCTTCATGAATACGCAGGGCATCCATGTCAGCACGCAACCCAATCGAGCGATCGCTTGTACCATTTTTTAAAATTCCCAGAACACCGGTTCCACCAATACCACGGTGAACTTCAATGCCGAACTCTTCGAGTTTATTCGCAACAAATTCAGAGGTTTTGAACTCTTCAGTACCAAATTCAGGGTACTGATGTAGATGGCGACGCCATTCTGTGACGGTTTGTTCAAGTGTCATAGATTTCTCCAAAGCGGAAGGTGAGATCTCGCTCACCTTCATTGTTCTAGTTAATTTTATGCTTTTTGTTCTTCTAATTCTTTTTCTTCAACTGTCGCTTCTTGCTTCGTTTCAAACTTAGTGAACACGTAAAGTGCTACCACAATCAATGAAACAACGATAGTTTTCCCCATGGCCATCTGTTCACCAAGTGTCACAACTGCCACTAAGTACCCAACCAAAGGCATGAGGTTTAATGCCATCGTTGCCTTTTCTACACCGATACGCTTGAAAGAATACAATTGAATCAAGTAGCTACCACCAGAAATGCCTGTACCTAAGAAAATAAGCAGTGCAATCAACAGCGGGCTAGAGAAAATAATGTAAATCTGAGACAAGTCCAAGCCCATGGTCAACACAACGATAATGCCCATCACAGCAACCGAAATGTATTGGTACAGCATGGAAACCACTGAGCCGTATTTGTCCGCTAAGCTAGCACGTAAATGTGCCGTCCACGCTAAAGCCAGCATCGAGCATGTCACGTAAACATAACCCAGCAGCGGAGTACCGCCTTCAATGGTGTTTGTTGGCCCGACACTCATTGCGTAAATACAAACTGCAGATGCGATGAAAGCGCCCCACTGAACCTTGTTCATACGGAAGTTCATAAACATCATACCGAAGAAGACTGTCGCGAACGGCTGCATACCTTGGATAACACCGTTTTCAGTCGCACCAATATGAGAAAGAGAAAGGAAATTAAAAAGTGAGAAAACCCCTTGTCCCACGATGCCACAAAGCGCAATACGTCCAATATCTTTGGTATCGATCTTTAATGAAGACCCTAAGTCTGCACTTAAGTTTTTGCTACGTGATGTAAAAAAGAAAATGATTGATAGGCCAATTACCGCGGTAACGTAGCGGAAAAATACCAATGTCATCGGATCAACAGCCATAGAAAGCGGCTTAGAGACCACCCCTGTTACGCCCCAGATACAGGCAACGGCAATGGCGGCAGTCCATCCTAAAAATGTGTCTCTGTTTGTTGTGTTCATTTTTATCTTCCGTAATCTTGTTTCTTATTGAATAAGAGCGATGCATCACCGCCCAGTTTTTTTATAATTTTTATGTGCTGACTCTGGAGTCCAGAGCCAGCTTTTGTAGGGTGTTAAATTTGTAAGGTGTTAAGTTTTGAGCTAAATAATGATCAGTTCTGGCTCTGCGCGTTTGCTTAACCATTCAGCGCCGTCTTCAGTAATCACGATATTCTCTTCGTGAACCATTGACTTACCCGGTGCGTAAACCATGCCCGGTTCTAATGTCATCACCATACCCGGCTTAAGTACTGTGTTGTCGGTAGCCGTGTTAGACGGGCGCTCTGTCAGCTCCATACCTAAACCATGACCAAGACGACCAACGTCGTTGCCCAATGCACCATTGGCTTCTAATACTCCCCACATCGCGTTGTAGATGTCAGTCGTGGTTGCGCCCGGTTTCGCAGCCTCAAAGCCTTTCGTGGTCGCTTCGTAAGTAGCGCGGTATGCCGCTTTGGTTTGCTCACTTGCATGACCAAATGCCCAGTTACGGTCGAAATCAGAGAAATAACCATCACGTACAGCACCGGTATCGATGATCAACACATCTCCTGGCTCAATGATGCGATCAGTTGGGCCCATGATGATGCTGTCATAACCATCTGGCCCTGAGCCTGCGATGATGTAAGGGCATTCGTCCGCACCTTCTAACAACATATCGATACGGAACTGTTTACAGATTTCACGCTCGGTCATGCCGGCTTTTGCGTATTGAGGGATCTTGCTAAACCCAACATTGGTAATGCGGCAGATTTCACGTGTTTTCTCGATTTCAGCTTGTGACTTGATCTGACGAAGTTCATGCATTGCTAAAGACACATCAACAAAGTCTTTCTTAACCATGGTGGTTAATTTCAAGTAATTGTTCACAGGCATACGTAGGTGAGATTCAATGCCCAGCGTTGCGCCTACTCGACCATGACGACAAGGCAGAGAGTTCAATGCGCTAGCTACTAAGCTAATGCCATCATCTTCAGGACGAGGAGAAGGCCAAGTAATAATGTTATCGACCCATGTTCCCGCCATACCACTTGCTCCTATTTCAGGAACAATCGCAATCGGCTTTCCTTCTGCAGGAACGATGACAAACCATGGACGAGTTGGGCTGTGCCAAAACTGAGTGTGGAAGCCAGTGAAGTAGCGAACGTTTGGTTCGGTTGTGAAAATCATCGCATCCAGATTCATCTCATGCATGACTTTTTGAGCGCGTGATGTTCTGTGTTCAAACTCAGCTTGTTCAAAGCCGCGGTTTAGGTAGTTAGTCATTGGAACCTCTAATTATTGTATTTAGGTAGGCACTTCTGCTGCTCTTCACAACCAGTAACCAACCCTATAGTTCAATTTTGTTTACGTTACGGTGAGCATCTTACTGACATTTAAGTTAAATAATGTGACCAAGATCTTATGGTTAACTATAGTGACCAGAAAGCATCTAAAACTGGAAATATTGTTGATTACGATCAATTTTAGGTACTTATTTGTAACTTTAGACTTGTGTAGGAAGCGGATATATAGTCTTATAGTTACATAAAGTTAATTGGCAACTTGAAATACATCGAGTAACCAAAGATAATGAAAGGCAATTAAAGTTAACAACAGTGGTCTAAAATGAACGCATCAGCATATAAATCGTTTAACGTAGAATTCACCGACAATGACAGAGAGCATCTCGCACTGAACTTTCGCTTAGCCGAAACCATTGCCGACTTTATTGGTCCGCACTGTGAGGTTGTGATTCATTCATTCGAGAGCTTTGAAAAGTCGGTAGTGAAGATAGTGAACGGACACCACACGGGTCGAGAAGTAGGGTCACCTATCACCGATCTGGGGCTGAAGATGCTGAGTGTGTTTGAGAGCACTGGTGAGGTCACGCCAAAAAGTTACTTCACCACCAGCAAAGATGGATCGTTACTTAAGTCTACGACCTGTGTACTAGCTGGAGAAAATGGCAAACCAATTGGGCTGTTCTGTATCAATATGAACTTGTCTCACCCGTTTCCTGAGATCATAAAAACTTTAATGCCAGACATGGCTCATGCCCCTGTGGGTGTGCATGAGAACTTTGGAGCTTCAACAACAGAAGTGATTGAGCAAGCGCTTGAGCACGCTATTTTTGAAGTCGACAACGATGAGTCAGTCAACTTAAAAGGTCGAAACAAAGCCATTACCAAGCAGTTGCTTGAGAACGGTATTTTCGAATTAAAAGAGGCGACAGCATTCGTATCTGAGCGTCTTGGTATTACTCGCCACGCTATTTACAAATACATCCGCGAGTTTAGAGCATAGAAATCATATAAAGAGAAACGAAATGAAAACAAAAATCCATACAGATCTAGCACCAGCAGCAATCGGCCCTTACTCTCAAGGTATGGCATTCAAAGACCTAATCTTCACTTCAGGTCAATTACCGCTTGATGCAAAAACAATGGCGTTTGTTGAAGGTGGCATCAAAGAGCAAGCTCGTATGTCACTAGAAAATCTAAAAGCAGTTTTGGAACAAAGTGGTGGTTCACTGGATACCGTTATTAAAACCACATGCTTCCTATCTGATATGGAAAACTTCGTTGCATTTAACGAGGTGTACACGGAAGTATTTGGTACAGAGAACGCGCCAGCACGCTCTTGTGTTGAAGCCGCTCGTTTGCCAAAAGACGCACTAGTCGAAGTTGAAGCGATCGCTTACATCAAGTAATCACGTATTGCTTTTAGTGACTGCGTATAGCAAAAAATAACTATGTAATGTTATTAACGACAAAGTAAGGTCATTGAACATCGCTTGATGGCCTTTAATTCCTCTGCCTGTATCTAAGTGTGCCCTATGTTAAAACTATCAAAAAATTCATTTTACACTGGACAAGTTTGCGAGCTATTCACTGCATCTCAAGCGCAACAAGCGCGTGAGTTTCACCGTCAGATCGAAGGTTACCAACCAACGCCACTTGTCTCTCTTCCTAATCTTGCTAATCACCTTGGTGTTAAAGCGATCCTAGTAAAAGACGAATCTAAGCGTTTTGGGTTGAATGCATTTAAAGTGCTAGGTGGCTCTTACGCTCTAGGTCGTCAACTGGCAAAACATCTTGGTATCGACATCTCTGAGATCAACCTTAAAACCGTTGCTTCAAAACTGGATAAGCCACTTGTATTTACGACAGCAACAGCGGGTAACCATGGCACTGGTGTCGCGTGGGCGGCTCGTGAAATGGGCCAAAAAGCTGTGGTTTATATGCCAAAAGGCTCGTCTCAAGCCAGTGTTAACCGCATTCAAGGTTTAGGTGCAGAATGCATCGTGACGGAAGTTAACTACGACGACACGGTACGCATGGCAAACCAAACCGCTCAAGATAACGGTTGGATGCTAGTACAAGACACAGCATGGGATGGCTATGAAGAGATCCCAACATGGATCTCTCAAGGTTACATGACCATGGCAGACGAAGCCGTCGAGCAAGTTCAAGAGCAAGAGTTTAGCGCTCCAACTCACGTATTCTTACAAGCTGGTGTAGGTGCAATGGCAGGCGGCATATTAGGCTACCTTGCAGACAAGCTAGGCGCAGATACATTTGAAACCATCATTGCAGAGCCAGCAGCCGCAGATTGTATTTTCCGCTCAGGCGAGAAAGGCGAAATGGTCAACGTAACCGGTGAGTTGAACTCAATCATGGCGGGCCTTGCGTGTGGAGAACCAAACCCAGTGACATGGCCAGTATTGCGTGATTGTAGTAACTACTTTATCTCGGTTGATGACAGTATTTCAGCAAACGGGATGCGTGTTCTAGGTAACCCACTACAAGGTGACAGCCAAATCATCAGCGGTGAGTCAGGTGCGATTACACTAGGTCTTCTTTACCAACTTTGTCGAGAGGGCGCAGACCAAGCAACGCGTGACACTCTAGGCTTAAATGAAGACGCAACCATCATGCTCTTCAGCACGGAAGGCGACACCAACCAAACACGTTACCGCGACATCGTTTGGAATGGATTGCACCACTCTAGCTAATTGCTGACGGTAATAAACTCCACAACACTAACGACAAAGCCACAGCGAACGCTGTGGCTTTTCTTTTGCCAGTTGTTCTTTAATCGCTCTCTCAAAGCACCATTTTTCTAACTCGCACCTTGATTGAGTAACCAATAGCTCACCGGGTTATCCGGACACTGATATGGCCCACACTCTACAAACGTAGCAATAGCATTCAATGCCACCACCGCGATTGCCAGTAGACACACAATCCGCCCGAAATTGCCCATCTTGTAAGGTTCATGAGATTCGGTCTTATTGGTCAGCATCAAAATAACCGACACAGCAAGAATCGTCGCCACAAACAGTACAAATGCCCATGTGTAATAGTGCATTCCCAAAATAGGACTGCCGTAGCCCGGTGTTCCGGGAATTACGTGCAAAGAGACTTGTCTTAGCGATGTGGCCACACCATACAAAGCGCCAATCAGAATGACACCATAGTGACGAGATTGAGGCCCATAAACCACATTCAGCATGAAGCCAAACGCCACCATCACAAAACCAATGCGCTGCAACAAACACAAAGGACAAGGAAGTTCATTTAACACGAACTGCAGAACAAAGCCGATCAATAAAACGGCTGTCATGCCTAGCAGGCCAAGCGTATTCAAGAGAGTTAACTGATTTCGATTCATGCTAGCTCCTTACAATAAGATTGAGAGTGGATCAGTCGCATGATGATTGAACCAATACAAACCAAGGATCACTGAGCTAGCGAAAAAGCCATACGCAGCGGTCTTTGTACCAAAAAAAGCACATATCATCGCTACAAGTAATAACAAAAACAGTAAAGACATCATAAGGGGCATCCCCTCCTTATTTATCGAGTTCAGTCATATTGAACATCATAAAACACCCGCACCTACTTCCTTAGTCATTCACCTTAGGTGAACCAATGGATTACGGATTTAAAATCATCAACTTAATAGTTGTTAGTAACCTCCAAACTGTCAAGTTAGAAGCTACATGCTGATATCTATTCGAGCTAACCTCCCGATGTACACCGAACCCCAATACCGTGCTTTGCTACACTGACATAGCGTGAGATGCTTAATTTGGCTGATATTAAATCGCTCCCATTGTGACTAGGAAGCTTGATGAAAAAACACCGTACTCGACTACTATTGGCCCTGCCCTTCACATGCCTTGTGTCTTCAAACACCAGCTTGGCAAGCTATACCATTGTGCTACCAAGCCAACATGAGAATGGGTTCAATTTACATGGCTCCCCCTTATCAGCCAGAGAGGTGATCGATTGGGAGGTCAACAATAGTGACTTAGTGTTTGGGGCTTACGCCGATAAAAATGATAACGAAAGCGTCAGCGCGATTGGTTATATGTACAACCAAAAATTAGATCTGAATTCAGGAGAATTAGAAAACGAAATTAGAAACGCCGCAGAGCGAAATGGCATTGATTACGAAGATTTTTTCCTACACTTTTCAGAAGACACGATTCTGGCAGAGCCTGATACGAGTCACGGCGCCAATACCACTTTAAATCGCAAACCTATGATTATCGGCTATACCGCTGATGAAAAGCACGCGGGCTTTGCTCTTTATCAACCACCACCTTGGGATGCTGATGTGTTTGAATATTTCGACAAAGGTGGCGCTCTCTACGTTTATCACTCTGAAAAATTCAATCACTTAGCATTCGAATTTTCACACTTTGCACAGGGCGGAGAGTTTCAGATTGAGTATCCATCATCGATAAACATTGAGGGCAAAGTCACGGCATGGTCTAACGTCGTTGTAACGGAAGATAACACGAACAACATGACCCGAAACCAAGCCGTAAACTGGCGAGTCCCATCTAACTGGGTAAGAGCAAATACTCACGATGGAAGTGGTCAGAGTTATGGTGGGGGTCAGTATTTTGGTTCTACGTTTATTCGAGATGGCGGGCGTTTATACGTTGTTAGGGTGCGCTGGCAAGGGAACCTAAATGATATCCGCCCTCGCTTAAATCAAGTTCAATTGAAGGACTATTTCCCGAGAATCGTACTCAAAGATCTGCAGACTTCAAAGACAGATTCACAACCACCAAACGAAACCAAGCATTGGCGCAAGATCCGTGGTTTTGACCAATCAGCCGATCTCGACCAAGACAACTATTTATCACCTTCTGAATATGAAAATAGGAACAACAAATTGGCTACGGCTCGATTTCGTTGGGAGTCTCGCGTCATTCCTTTCGGCCGAATGTGGAACCAAAACTCATCATGGTCATTGACCAACCTTGCTAACCCAGATCTACTGATGTTGATGCGAAACTACTATTCCAAACATTGGGGGCAACAAGGGCTCAATGGCGCCTACAACGACGATACCAATAAGCTTTTAGGCGGCAACCAATTTGAGGTTTATTCAGGAGGAACCATTCAAGAGCTTGGTCTTGTCGTAGGGTCTAATAAAGCGGATAAGCAATACAAAACGCACTTCGCAGCCTTTCTCAAACGGTTATCAGCTAACGACGATGAGCTTTCAATTGGCCTTAATATTGGAACCGCCAACCTTTATGGCCGAAACGGGCAATCACACTTAATTGACTCAGGAAACCTGTACTTTAGGGAGCACTACCTATTCCCCTCTACAGGCTTTAGTGGTTATGCCGGATTGTCTAAGTTTTGGGATAACTCAGCGTTAGCTAACACTGATTCAAACATTATATTCCAAGCCACTACTCGCTATGGGCGCGTTCAATACCTAGGTAACAGCCAAGATAACTGGCAACAAGATCAGTATTCAACCCTCGCTATTTATTACCTCAGCTACCAGCCACAACATAGTTATTTTAACCAGTGGAATAGCAGTTATGTGTATGGCAGCGGCAATACTATCGAAGAGAATTTTTGGAAGAGTGGCGTGCCGAAAAACATCGCTTACCGACCGACACAACTGCTCAAGATCGACCTAGGCTTTCCAGCCAACCGGATTCCGAATAAATTAGAGCCCATTCCGTTGATGCTTTCGACCACACACTCAACACCCAGTGACTACACCATTGTCGGCGATTCAACCAAGCATCAAGTTGTGCATGCTGATCTGCCAAACGGCAAGGTTCAGCTGTTACCAACCTATACCTATTTTCTTTATCGTTCGGAAACAAACATCGTAGAGGGAGGCCCACAAGAGATGGTGCTCGCAAGAGAGTTTGAGCATGGTCGCGTACTCTTCCGCACCGATTTCTACGGTAAAAATCCAGACTTTTATTCAGCGCCTAAACTCAATATTCCATTAAAAAAACCCATGAGGCCGGTCGATACAAATGGCAACATTGGAGACTATGTGAAAGAAGTGACGCTGAGTGGATATCAAGGCTTACTTCTGCTCTACTGACCTTTATGAGCATTCAACCTTGGATGTCTTAACTGTTCAAAAAGTACATTCACACAGACAAGTAATGGGACCCCTACTAGCATTCCCATAGAGCCCCATAGCCAACCCCAAAATACAAGCCATACAAATAAAATCAGCGGATTGAGACTAAACCTTTTCCCCAGTAATGTAGGAGTAACCAATTGGCTTTCTATCAAATTAATCGCCAGGAAGATCGCAGCGACCGTCAATGCATAGCTAAACGACTCAAACTGTATAAAAGAGACTAAAGCAAAGCACGTAACTGAAACCATCGGGCCAAGATAGGGGATAAAATTCATTAAGCCTGCAAAAGCGCCCCAAAGGAAAGGGTCTTGCAATCCCATCATATAAAAAGCAAAGCCAACAGTGAGTCCTAGGCAAACATTAATGATGGTGATGGCACCTATGTAACGAGACAAATCCTTTTGAACAACTTTAACCAATTCAACAGCCCTACGCTTATCTGAAAAGCATTCAAAAAGAGATAAGCTTTGAGAATAAATTTTTCGACCGTAATTCATCATGAAATACGCCATAAGAAACGCAACCAACAACTGAGTAACAATGGTTGGTGTTGTCGTAAGCACTGATTCTATAATGGAAAAAGCCGTGTTATTGGTAAGCCCATCATTGGTAACAGTACTACTCATGGAGAACCCGGTGGCGTCAGTTAAGCGACTGTTTTGAGTAACCTCACTCACTTCATTAGATACATTCTCAACCAACATTGGTAATTTTGACCACCATTGCTGAGCGGGCTCACTCAACATATTCAAACTAATCACAACAAAGCCAATAAAACCAATAAGTACAGCCATTACGTTAATGACTCGAGGGATACCGAAGCGAGTAAGGTAGTTAACTAGAGGGCTACATAGCAAAGAAATAAAAGCACCAAAGATGATTGGCAACAAAAATGGCTTGGCGATATGTAATGTAAAAATAGACATCATGAGAACAGCAAGGAGCATAAAACTAGCTTGCAACACACTTCGTTGTCTAAGAATACTGTATTTTTTTGATGTCATTTTATTCCTATGAGTAGGAGGTTTTGTTTTTGAGGCTTCGTCAATTTGAATCAGGCACTCGATACCGTCAGCCAACACTAACTTGAATTAAAAATGATGGTTACTTAAGTAAATTAAGTATTAGCGATAGCTGTTTATAACCAAAAACAGACGATTTAAAACGATGAGTTCGATTCAAAATTACAACACCAAGGCCTGTGATGCCAAGAGCATACAAGGGGTACTTGTGAACAAACTCTTTTCCTTTGTGACGAATAAGTCCCATACAAAGTGCAACTTGACGAGCTCTACTTCTCCCCTCAAGTCTTTTCATTTGAATCTGTCTTTGTCGATTTTTGAGTGCTGACATGTAACCCCTCCTTCAATTGCTCTTTCGTACATTCAAAACCTATAAATTGCTTTAAGTAACTAGAACGAAGTACCAAGCATATGAGAATCAAACCGAGTGTGAATATAAACGCGCCGTAACCCGCTAACAGATTCAAAGTGAAGTAGTAGATCACTACTCCAGCACCGACGGCGATACTAAAAAGAAACAGCGGTAACAACGCAACAAAGAGGAGCTGAAACACAAGACGCTTTTTAAATGCATCAACACTATTGCGAAACTCCAATAAGAAAAGCTCTAAGGTCGATTGAGACCATTGCTGGGTATGTGTCTGTAATATAGCTAAGTCTTTCCACAATCCATTTAACTCAGAAGCAGAACGTTTAAGATCATCCACCTTACGATCGCTCGATTTATCATTGGCAGAGTTTACTGAATCATTTTGACTATTTACCTGCATAACGGTGCTCTCTCAATTGCGATGTTGATATATGGCTATTTGATTAACTTCGAGACAGCCCAACCAGCGAGAAACGCACAGCCAACACTCAATAATGGACGCTCTTTAATGATGTTTTCCGCTTTCTCAGACGTGTTCTTCACACTTTCAGAGCTGGCCTCGAGAGTTTCATGGACCGCCTCTTTCACATTTTCGATAACTTCTACTGCGGCCTCTTCAGCTTTTTCATAAGTTTCTTCAATTTGTTGTTTGGCTTCTGAATTTTTAGCGTTTGACTTTGGCATAAGTTTTCTCCTTATTTGATTATCATAAGCCAGGGAATAATATTAATACTATTAATCTCTAGCTACTTTAATAATCAATGCTAGCATCGTGCCAACTTTCACAAGTACCAGAATTATTGAAGATAAGCTCCCATATCATTAATAAATGGCATTAATCAATGTAATAATTTCACTAGAAAACATCTATTAATGTATTTTTTACAAAAACAAAGTAAAACCTTAGACGAAACAAGCTGAATATAGGGTTGTTAACTGGCATAAAAAATGCAATATACCAAATGCAGCTTAGAACCAAATGAGGATTCATGAGAAACCAAAGTATATTATCTATTGTTAACCTGATAAAAAGTGGAAATATTATTTACGAAAAAGCGATATCCAACATAAGAAGTGAAAAGATGGCAAAAAATCTTTTTGATATCTACACGGTAAAGAAATGTGCAGAGTTAAAGTTACAATCTTTAACTTACTACTCAAAAATACATCAAGAACAGATACCCGCTAGTTATACGATAAATGCCAGAGAGCGCTGTATTGAAGCGGAAGATACAAAAGGTAAAAACAATCAAGAGCTCTATTTAAAGCACCTAGAAGGTGTCGAGACAAAGATCATTTCCGACATTGAATCACTGCTAGAAACTAACCCTGATTTAGAAGGGAGAAGAAGATTAAAAGTGGTAAAAAATGAAATGGAATCATGTCGAGACCAAATACACAACATGCGTCAGAATTAGTTATTAGCGAATGATGGTTGGAAATCAGAATCAAAGAAAAGGCTTATTTAAATTCTTATAAATCAAATGAAATTATAAATACCACTGAGATGAAAAGGAGTAATGATATGTTGTTTAAAAAGGACAATGATCCCCTTGAGGTAATTCACTATAAAGGCATAGAAAAAATACTATGTACATTGAAAGATCACTACTTCTCATGTGTTGACCTAATTGAACAGAAAGCACATGGGAACATTGCAAGAGCTGCAAATCGATTTATAAAAGTTGAACGTTCATTAATAAACGAAGTAAACACCAAGTTCTGCATTAACAATGAAGTTAATGACAATGACATATTGAGTCAGCCCCCTGCGTTAATTGTTAGTTATAACGATATGTACCAGAGTAATTTAAGCCTAATTTCTTACCTCAAAAACACTATTAGAAAGTTTAACAATCAACATATGTCTGCTTTTTTCTCCTATTGGGTTGCGGCGTTGCAAGTTGAAAATGATGAGATAGCAAAGCATTTGTAACAGATATAACCCATCTAAAATAGATACGATTAATTAACTTGAGAAGAGAATCAAAGCCTACAACACAATCATTAAACAGTGGGAATAATCTAGGTTTAATTCTGATCTAATTCTGACATCACTCAAAATAAAAAGCGTCGAGGCATATTGCCTTGACGCTTTTTTACGAGAGGGACCGCTATGTTATTCTAGGAAGCGTCATCGACAGCCCCAGTCATCATTCTAGACAGACTTTTACCGCCTTTGGGATCAAAATCAAGTGTTCTAATCGGAAACGGTATTGTCATTCCAGCCTCTGATAATGACTCTTTAACCGCTATAATACCGTCGTGCTTTGCGTCCATATAACCAAAACCTCCTGGATACTCAATCCAAAACCAAACCAATAAGTTAACGCTACTATCAGAAAAGCTTGAAGCGTAAACCGTCGTATCTTCTTTCCGACTAACATAAGACTTTTGGTTTATCGCTTTGGTTATCACCTCAGCGGCTCTTTTGGGACAGTCTGCGTAGGAAATCCCCACAGGGATCTCGACCCTTCTTCGTCCTTTTCGACTGTAGTTCGTCAAAATATTTCGGAAAACCATCTTATTGGGAATCATGACGTGTTGACCAGAGAACGTTTCAACCAGTGTATTTCGTAAGTTTATTTTGACTATGGTACCCATGACATCGTTGGAACCAACAACATCGCCAATTTTAAAAGGTTTACGAATACTCATTGTAATACCTGAAATGAGGTTCTCAGTCATATCTTGAAAAGCAAAACCGATAGCTAAACCTAGAATACCGGCACCGGCAAGCAACGATGTAACCGTACCTTGGAGCCCAACAAAATCTAACGCGACAAAAAAACCAATAGTAACAATGGTAACCTTAACAATAGATGCCAGTAAGTTAATGACTTCTTGAGAGTCGACAACTCTATTGCTCAATCTTTTAAACAACTTACCGCTTATGTTGGCAACAAAGATAAAAATAAGAAACGTAACAAAAGCAACAATCAGGTTAGGGATAAGTTTAATTGCTTCAACTAACCAATGCTCTAACTTACCCTCTATCAGATGCTGAAACTTCTTTAAGTTAAAAGAGAGATTCATTTCCATGGTGTCTCCTTCTTATTCAATATACGGATTATTCAATACATTCATGGAATACAAACCGTTAAGGCTTGCTTATCAATACTTATCTCCAGTGAATCAGCCGAATACGTCTCTCCATCAATCACGTATGAAATAGGTCGGTCAGAATCAATTTTAACGAGCTGTGCCGACGCATAAGTAAAGTAACTAGCTTGTTCTTTCGCTCCGAGACTCGATAGCAACAGATCAGATAGAGCGATAGCTCGTTTACTAAGTGAATTTGTGTTTTCCAAATAGGTAACATGCAGCTTCCCATCATCCGGCTTAGGGGGCTGCCCCCCTTGAGCAAGCACAGTACTAAAAGGGGAAGAGTTCGCCACGACCAAACTTTGTAGTTTCATACTTTGTGATGGTTGGTCATCAATTGAAATTTGAAAGTGTTGATTATCGTCGGCGATTACTGCATTGAAGAACCCAGTCAAATACGCGAATTGCCCTTTTTCATTTTTTTGTTCTCGATGTGCGTAATCGATCATCTGTTCTTCAAAACCAATACCAAGAAGCAGTAATATTGGTTGTTGATTACAGAACGCCAGATCGATTTTTTTTGAGTTGCCAGATAAAATAGCCTCACACGCTTTTTCAACAGGCGATATTTTCGAGGTCAATCCATAAAGCATATGACATAGAGCGTTTGCGGTACCCAAAGGTATAATCCCGAGTTGTGTATCAGTCTTCCTAACTTGCCTTGCGACTTCACTAACCGTCCCATCGCCACCTGCAACGATAATATGCGCAGTATTCCGGTCTTTGGCCTGCTTAGCTAATATTTCTGCTGATACTTCTTGGCTAGTAATAAAAATATCTAAACTGTACTTTCTCGTAAGTTCACGAATAACCTGTTGTTCATTCGCCAACCATTTACCACCACCTGCAACAGGGTTGGCAATAAGGCAAGCTTTATGGCCAAGAGTGAGCAAACCTTTATCACTGATTGCTTGAAGTGTTTTTAGCTGTAGATGGTTCAATTGGGCTGTACTTCGCACGTCGTTAATACTTTTCAAGACCTGCTCTACAGTAAGTGACGGATTTTTCGCTAAAAGATAGGCAGCTACGACAAAGACAGAACGGCCTCGACCGAGAGCACAATGCACAACAACCGATCTAGATTGATTGATTTGGGTATCAATCCAATTTATAGCATGTTTAAGCTTATGCATTTTGGGGACTTTATGATCAAGAACCGGGGTGTTTAAATAGCTAAATTGATCACCGGTCATTGCACTTTCTAAACCAGAAAACTCAGCTGTAACATCTACTATACAATGGATGTTTTGAGATTCTAAGAACGATAAATCTGAAGGGAACAAACGACGAGATACATATAAACCTTTTCCAACCTGCTGTATTGGTTCGATTTTATCTCTTTTAATTGCCCATGCATTATACAGTCGAACACCTAAGAAGAATGGAATGAAGATCCATCTAATCCACCACACTATTTTCCCATCGCTAGTCTTCCTAAATATTGACGGCATATCGAAGATGTAGGCAACACTAACGATGAACATCGACAAACTACACCAGGAAAAAACACCACGGATTATTAGCTGTGGTATAAGAGCAGCAGCAAAAAAACAAGCTATAGCAAGAAGCATATAATATTTAATAATAAACATGTTACGCCTTAATTTATCCATGAATTTAAATATATTTATCCGTAAATTTATCTATCTCTAAATTAAATAAAAGAAGGGCTCAAGAATGAGCCCTTAGCTTGATAACAAAGCAGTTTTATACTTATTTAAAGAATTTGATTACTTCGTGATTCAAGCAACCTCTTTTTCATATTTACGAGCTAATGTTTCTTTTTGTTCAGTATCTAAGACTCGACCTGCGGTTTGAAAAAAACGCTGCTCTTCTTCTTCTAAATGATGTTCAACCTTATCTTTTAATGTTTTCATTAAAACAAGCCAAGCTGGTGAAGACATCTCTGTATCATCGAGTTGAGCGAGTATTTTGTCGATTCCATGATGTTCAGCGATTCCATGTCTAGTCATGTCAATGGATTGATCACTCTCGATCAAAGGTGCATAAAAATGGCGCTCTTCTGCAATCGCATGCTTGGTTAACTCATCCTTAAGGTTAACATAGAGTTCTTGCCTAGCTTGTGTGTCTCCCGAAGTTTGGAGTAACGCATCCATCAAAAGTCGTTGCTTTTCATGACTGTCTTTGAGCACATCAAATATATTTTTCATGTCTAATTCCTACTTCATTGGTTTATTTTTATGAGGATTTTGGCATCTCATTGCACTCTAGATGACAGTTCTAGCAATCTTCATCTTTCGCATCTAAATGCTCTTTAATATTTTCACAGCTATCTTCTATTGCGTTTTGAGTATCCTCTACAGCCTCATCTACATTTTCCCCGGCTTGTTCCATCGGACCTTCATCACTACATGCCGCAAGTGCAAATGTAATACCCACAATAGTTAAAAAACGGTAAGCGTTCGATTTGATGTTCATATAAACTCCTAATGTTTGTTTTTATTCAGCAACATAATTACCACTGAAACCAGTAGTGATATTGCAAATATATAAAATATGATCTTTGCTACTGTCGCAGCAGCCCCAGCGATACCACTAAATCCCAATAGGGCGGCAATAATTGCGACAATAAAAAATATTAGCGACCAGCGAATCATCGTTATTCCCCAATTTTTAATAAATTACCAATTGTAGAGAGGTTAAATAATATTTAATTTATCCACCACTCTCTCTACATTCGGGGTATTATTTGCTATAGATAAAGCTAAGTCGTGTTCACTGCTTGATGAAACTGAACCTTTCAAGATAACCACACTGTTTTCGGTTTCAACTTGAATATCGCTACCACTAACATTGGTATTCATTAATAAACGAGTGATTACCAGTGTCTTTATGTGAGCATCAGTCAAAGCTTGTACGGCTGCGGGTGTTTTTTCTTTGTCTTCATCAATCACTGTAAGTTCGTTTTTTACAGACTTAACGTCATCTAGGCTTAGCACTAACTCTTCTGCCAAATCTTTCTCTGTTTCATTTTTAACCGAGCCAGTTAAAGTAACCACTCGATTTTTAACGTAGGTGTTGATGTCAAATGAGTTTAAATTAGTATTCAGTAATAAAGTCGTTTCTGCTTTTCCATCAATCCACGCATCGAAAGTTTCTTTTTCCCACATGCTATTAGCAAAAACAGTTGATGAAGAAGTTGCAATCAAAGTAGCTAATAATATTTTACTTGCAGTATTTCTCATTAATTATCTCCTCTAGTTAACTGACACTTGTACAATTGCAACCAGCATGCCAACTTTTTAACTGACTGAAAATAAAGGATTTACACTTTAATTTTGAAAATTTACCATTGGTAAAATAATCGGAGGTGTATTAATTACACGAGTATTTTGTAAAAATTATCATCAATGGAGATCCTAGAATAATTAATATCAATACTATTAATTAGCCACTTCTACTATTAGTAATATTGCAACTACATTTAAAAGATGGCGTATAGTAAATGATAGATTCGTATTTGAAGGACATCATGTTATTATCAAGGTCGTTTTCTGTCGTACAAAAAGAGAGTTAAATCATGTCATTACCGACACTGTTTATAGAGTTAAAAGATGAATTATTGCGGTCTAAAATAAACTCTCTAGATGAATTATCAAGCTTTGAAATAATTCAAAGTACTATGGATGTTCATTGGATTGACAAGCTACAACAACTGCAACCAGATACTGCTATTGTTGAAGTCTCTCGATTTACTAACGATGATTTTAAGTCCTTATCGAGTGCAACAGGATTGGACGAAATGGACTTGATTATTATCAGTACAGGTACGCCAAACAAAAATTTAGACATGATGATGAACCATGGCGCAATCTTCCATTATAGAAAGCCCGTCGACATGCAAATATTGGAAGATACCCTTGCAGACTTCAGTCAATACTTCCTCCAGAAGCAGGAAGAAGGGCGTAAAGTGTCCACCAGCGATTTAGACCAGTTCGGTATGTTAGTCGGTTCTTCTAAGCCCATGCATAAGCTGTATCGAACTTTAAGAAGAGTCGCGAAGACTGACACCAATGTTTTGATTGTCGGCGAAAGTGGGGCAGGTAAAGAATTAGTCGCACAAACGATTCACCTTGCCAGTGATCGTAAAAACCAACCTTTTATTGCGATCAACTGCGGTGCTATCAGCCCTGAGTTAGTTGATAGTGAATTATTTGGTCATGAAAAAGGCGCTTTTACAGGGGCGAATCGCACACACCAAGGGGTGTTTAGGCAAGCAGAAGGTGGCACATTGTTTCTCGACGAAATCACCGAAATGCCACTTGAGCACCAGGTCAAATTACTACGAGTTTTAGAAACAGGTGAATATCGCCCTGTAGGCAGTAATGCAACGAGTATCGCTAATACTCGAGTCATTGCAGCGACAAACCGAGATCCACAAGTCGCTATTGAAGAACAGTTTTTGAGAGAGGATCTCTATTTCAGGTTGGCTCACTTCCCCATACATGTCCCTCCATTGCGTGAAAGAGGCGACGACATCGTCGGCTTAGCAAAACATTTTATTGCTCATCGCAACGCAAATGAAACCACTGCGAAGACCATTTTCACATCAGCGCTTCAAAAAATATCAGCCCATGCATGGCCAGGGAATGTCAGGGAATTAAAGCACTGTATTGAAAGAGCTTTTATATTGGCAGATGAGACGATTAAAGATGAACACCTAATTTTTGATACTCCTCCTTTAGAAACAGGGACTACCGTTGAGGATATGGTTCCGGCAGGTGTTTCTCTCGAGAAGATTGAGAAAGCTGCGATTATCAATACGCTCGAAGAAAATGAAGGCAACAAAAAGGAAACAGCACAAGACTTGGGAATCAGCATCAAAACGCTTTATAACAAGCTCGATAAGTATCAAGAGTAGTAATACTCATATCTCATGTTGCCATGTGAAAGGTGAAAGGTGAAAGGTGAAATAGCCGATAACCGAATACTTAATAAATCACCGATTAATTAAAGAAAGTACAGTATCAACACGAAAATCAAGTAACGTTTACTGCATCTGTGTGATCAAAATAGATACAGGCGATCGTTAATTTTCAGTTGATGTTTGGCTTTTCCATGAAAATTTAACAGTGGAGGGTGAGTCCTCCACTGTTAAATTTTATGCTGCATTCACCGATGTCTCGGTTCTTTTATCTTGGTCAAAGAATTCTTCATGCAACGCGCAAATCGCTTGTTGATACTTGTCATCACTCACAACAAATTGCACATTTACATTTCTCATAGACGAATGTAATGCAATAGGCGTAACACTATGATTCATCAAAGCCAATACACCATTAGCGAGCGTTTTATTGGTATCAATTTGAGAACCGATCGCTGAAATTATAGCGACCATTCGACCTGAAATAGATGCCTGAGGGTAACGTTTCTCAGCTTTATAAGACACCTTGTTTAAACTCTCGGTGCTACCACCTAGATAATAGGTAATAGAATTGGCGTTCATCTCTTTACCGATAAGGTTCACTCTAGCATCTGCGATAATCTCCATTAACTCATAACTAACATTGTCCGCCTTACCGACCATTCCTTGGTCAAAAACGTGTAACGCGTATACCTTCTGTTTTCCGGCAATGATCTCAATGTGATTCGTGTCTGGTCGGTAATCAGAAGAAATCAGTGTTCCCTCATGTTCTGGCTCGAAGGTATTTTTGATTTGCAGTTCTATGCCACTTTCTCGTAACCCAGCAGCCGCATTAGAGTGAATAGCTTCCATACCAAGGTTAGCCAGTTGATCGGCAACATCATAATTAGTTGCCCCAATCGGTTTAACCGAACCTACACCAACGACTTTTGGGTCAGCCGAACTAAAATGATACTCCTTATGGATGATCGCCAATGATGCCTCAGTAATAGTAGCGATACGACTAAACGTCATCTCACTGTAACCACGATCATAAGTATGCATCAAACCTTCTTTGCAATATGCATAACCAGTTACTATGGGAAGCTCCTCAGTAACATCAATGTCAGAGAAAGCCTCTCTAATGGTATCGTCCAAACTTTGAGGGGTTTTGTTGTCCCAACCAGAAAGGTCAACAAAGGTCGAATTTATACCAATGTTTTTTAATTTAAGAGCCGTGTTGTATGCACTATGTGACTCTCCAATTGAAGAAAGAAACTCTCTAATCTGTGGTAAATAATGTCTCAGTGAAAACTGTCCGTATTGGCACGTTTCAAGAATGTTAGTAATACAGTTTTTGGCTTCTGAAATACGAGATCGGATGAACTTATCTGCTCTCATACGATTCATTGGATCCGCAAAAATATGCTCATTGGTCAATAGCATGCGGCTTTCAATATAAGATAGAGCATCCTTCCATGAATCATCACGCATCGCTATCAATTGATAGACACCAGGCTTACCTGTTTTTTTACATTCCAACAATGCATCCGTCATACCGCTGTAAGCGGACACAACAAAGATTCGGTTATACGGATTTTGAGGGCGGAGAATAATATTGTCGAGCACAGCATCAAATGCTGTCATTGATGTACCGCCGATTTTTTCTACGGTAAATGTCATAAAAGACCTTTTGTTCTTGAAGAGATTAAAGACTAAATAATAGGGAGCGGGGTGAGATATCACCCCTGAATATATGGGTTAATCAACGAGTGGATAAACGCCGTTTTCATCGTGTACTTCAGCGCCAGTAATTGGTGGGTTAAACACACAAGCCATTGTCATTTCTTTGTTTTTATATGCGCGTAAATAATGCTCGTCATTCTTATCTAGGATGTACAACGTACCGGGTTTGATTGGGTAAGTTTTACCACCAACGACTTCAATCTCCCCTTCACCACTCATACAAAACACAGACTCCAAGTGGTTTTGGTAATGGATATGTGTTTCTGTCGCTTCGTAAATTGTTGTGATATGAAAAGAAAATCCCATATTGTCATCTTTCAATAACATGCGAGTGCTTTCCCAGTTATTCGATACAATACGTCTTTCACTATTACGACATTCATCAAGTGTTCTAACAATCATTTTACTCTCCCTATTACGATGCTTTCTTGAAATGCTTGGTTGCTACTACTTCAACTGAGTCTTCGAAAATAGTTAAACCTTGCATCAATTCCGATTCTGAAATGGTTAATGGACAAAAGAACTTCAAGATTTCATCGTTTGGACCTGCGGTTTCAATTACCATGCCCTTGTCAAAACACACTTTCGCAATCTCATCAGCAGTGTTTCCATCTTTACATTCAATGCCAATCATCATTCCGCGTCCCTTGCGTTGAACAAATAACTCAGGGAAACGCTTGAGATTGCGTTGAATGACATCATCGACCATGCTTGAGCTACGTTGAATATGATTTTCAAAATCATCATTTGACCAATACATTTCTAACGCTTTCGCAGCAGTAATGAACGCATGGTTGTTACCACGGAAGGTGCCGTTGTGTTCTCCCGGCTCCCACTTGTCTAGTTCAGGTTTTAATAAAACCACAGCCATCGGTAAGCCATAACCACTTATCGACTTAGATAGCGTAACGATATCTGGTTTTATACCTGAAGGTTCAAAGCTAAAAAACGTTCCTGTTCGACCACAACCGGCTTGAATATCATCCACAATAAATAGGATATCGTGGGCTTTACAGATTTTACTTAACTTCTGTAGCCACTCATTTGAAGCGACATTTAACCCGCCTTCACCCTGAACCGTTTCCAATAAAACGGCGGCAGGTTTATCCATACCTGCGGAATTATCGGCTAACATCGTTTCAAATAATTTTAAACCATCAATTCCAGCGTAACCTTCAAATGGCAAACGCGTAACGTTGTTGAGATTTGAGCCCGCACCTTGCCTGTGGTGTTGGTTGCCCGTAGCAGCCAATGCACCCGCTGTACAGCCATGAAAACCATTGGTAAATGCAACAATACTGCTTCGACTTGTCACTTTTTTTGCCAATTTAATCGCTGCTTCAACCGCATTTGTTCCTGTCGGGCCGGTAAATTGAACTTTGTAATCTAATGCTCGAGGTTCCAAAATAAAGCGACTAAGAGCTTCTAGAAATTCAGCTTTGGCTTCTGAATGCATATCTAAGCCATGTGTAATTCCATCCATTTCAATGTACTCAAGTAGAGCTTGCTTTAGTATTGGATTGTTGTGACCGTAATTGAGAGATCCTGCTCCAGCAAGAAAATCGAGGTAACGATCACCTTGTTTTGTTTCAAGCCAGCAGCCTTTTGATTTAGCAAAAGTGACTGGAAAACTATTCGAGTATGAACGTACGTTAGATTCCTGCTTCTTAAAAATATCCATGATAATGCCGTTATTTAATTCCTATAAGTGTTTGATTATTTGAGGAGGATTCGATAGAGATATTCGGTATCGTGCTGCCCGTTAAAATGAAGGTTTTCATCTAAGAAAGTAGTCACTCGCCCGGTGTTACCGTTTTTTTCGTCCAGCTTTTTGAACAGTGCCCAAGACGCTTGGTTTGATTTAGTGATAGTCGTTTCTATCGCTTCAATGCTCTTTAGACACTCTCGATTAAGTAAGGTGTTCAACATCTTGTAGGCTAAAGCATTGCCTCTAAACTTAGGCGCCACCGCGACTTGCCAAATAAAGAGAACATTGGGCTCACTAGGTTTCCGGTAGCTAGAAATAAAACCAGCAAGGTCACCTTCATGCTCCACTAAAATGCAAGTTTTACTAAAGTGAGTAGACTGCAAAAAATTGCAATATGAAGAGTTAGTGTCTAATGGAGGGCACTCTGAAATTAATTGATAAATGTTGTTGCCATCCGAAACTTCAGGCTCACGAAAATTCCACTTTTCAATCATTTTTTCTACAACCTCTGGATACAAGATCCAAGGCGCTGATGTAATCATACCGATAAAATCCTTTGAACTCTAATTAAATTCCTTTTTATTATGAGCATTTACCGCCTGATAAGATCAACAACCTAGCCTTTAAAATTAGCAAAAAGTGACACAGTTCACACTTAATAACGATCACCATGAATTAAATAATGTTTTGAGCTCTAATGTATTTTATTAATGAGGATTTTAAGAAAACGTATTAAACGGAATAGGCGCCAAAAGAGAGTTGAGTTATTAGAAAATAACGATGCTCAGATTGCTTAACAAGCGGCATAAATCGCCAAAACTCTCAATGCTGAACATTCTGTCGAGTCGATAGCAACGCTTCTAATGGCAGTGACTCGTTATCCACTATTAAAATACCTGTCTTAAAAAAACAAAAAACCTAGCGAGAGCTCGCTAGGTTTCTTATCTAACATATCGATGAATAATGAACTCAGATGAAACGAGATCAGAAATATTCACTTGGAAAAGGTTTACTTCAATGGGTCATTATCAGGCAGTGCTTTGTGAATCCATAGCGCCAAACGCTTTTTAATGTTGGCACCATCAAGCTTATCATCAGGTAACGGTGTGATCTGATTTACCTCTACAAGGAACAAATACACCGCTTTAACCTTTATCGGTTGGGATGAATGTGGCAAATCAAAACCTTGTAGTTTTGCCATCTTAAAACCGACCTCAACTGCTTTTTTTACCAGCTTATCTTCATTAATGATCTTCGCGGTTTTCGACATATCATCTCCGTCATTTTTTTCGAACGAATGATGAGTATATCAAACAGATTTGCGAACAAGATTACCGCGATCTCAAATCAAAAAATCTCTTTGATAAATAACATAAAACGCATCACAGACTAAAAACTGATTCTAATTATATAGACATTGACGAGACAAATAATGATAAGCAAACGGTCTCTTAATAGAACACTCAGTAAATGAGATCTTCAGTCAAGAAACCAAAAGTCGAACAATTTTTGACTTATCATTCCAAAGAATACGGAATACTATGGTTGTCATTTAGATGCGAAATTTCTATAAAATAAAAATAAACCTCTGTTATTTAATCAGTTTTATACTAGAACGACCTAGATCATATTTACAGTCACCTGCAATCAAAACTTATTTACAAAACACTCATTAAGAAAATAGAATAAAACCACTAATTTTATACTGGTGTTAAAAATGCGTTACCTATGGGCTTCATTTTGTCATAAGAATCCAATCGTCGGACGAATCGTTCATATCCTTGTTATGCTAGTAGCATTAGCCTCTATCGTTATCCCATTGATGTCAAAAGATGCAACAACAATCTTAGTCTCACTGGGTATTGCTCTAGTATGTTTTGTGCTGTTTGTCTTCTTTGCGCTTGCCGATAAAATGCGCTCAGGTATGCACTAATTAGCTCAATATTCGCCAAGCATTCTCTTTTCTAAACTTCATTATAAAATGCATGCGACCAAATACGGAAAAGCCCAAAGTTATTAGCTTTGGGCTTTTCTTCTATAGCGAAATCTTACATATTCCAAATAGCCTGCCGTTGGAAATTACAGCTATCAATCAGGCATCACCACAATACCCATGGTTTCAAGCAGTTGCTCTTGCTGCCACGCGACAATTTTGATTCCTGTTGTATCCACTTTTCTTGGGTCCAACCCTTCTAATTCAGCATGGCATAAATTAGCACCTTGCATACTGAATTGCCCCCATACGTCTTCCGAGAACACTCCTCGGCTGAGATCAGACTCTTTCAGAGACGCGCCGCCAAGGTAAGTGCCTATCCAACGGTTCTCAAACAGCTCGCACTTCTCTAAACAAGCTTGTTCAAAATTAGCGTAAGACAGGTTGCAACCCGTGATGTATGCCGAACAAAAATACATGCGATTGCTTACCTGATTGGCAAAATTCGCACGAGTGAAGTTCGCCCCTTTCAAATCGCATTCACGTAGCTCAATACCATAGCAATTCGCGTTACTAAAATTCACCATCGCCAACTGGCAATTCTGGAAGCTTGCATCTCGTAAGTCGGCAATATCAAAGTGGCATCCCTCAATATCGCCTTGTTCGATGAACTTACAGTTAATAAACGTCGCATCACGCAAGTTCGAACGTCTGAAATCACAACGGATAAACGTGCAGGCTGTAAATGTAAGCTCTGATAAGTCTTGCTGAGCAAAACTGTGGTGATGATAAGTGCTGTTATTGGTGTCCATTTAGCCCCCTAAAGAAATTAAGCTAAGACTACCATTGCGATCTTAAGAAAACACCAAATTAAAAACCAACAAAAACAGCAACTTAAAACACCCTAATTTAGCCATTTTAAGGCACCAAACAAGCCCTTTAAGGTTGTTATTTTCGATTTATAGGATGTGCTTATCTTGAAAAAAGTTTTGTCGCTTAGAAGTACCAATAAGAGAAAAAGTTACTTTGACGAAACGAGTCAATTATTGACCGCGTCCTAACGCGCTAGACTGGACGGTTGGTATATTGCTCGTTACACTATTCCTCATTCTCAGCATAAAGAGTAAGAACAATGAAAGACATGCGACAAGCTATGCTCGATGCAGGGTTTAGCCTTATCAATGAACACGGGTTTGCTGGTGTTGGCCTGATGAAAATCATCAACCAAGCGGAAGGCACGAAGGGTTCTTTTTACCATTACTTCAAATCCAAAGAACACTTTGGTGAGATCCTTCTTACTAACTACTTTGATGAGCATCTCGCTAAGCTAGACGACTTTTTAAGTGATGAGTCGCTTTCTCGTCGTGACCGCGTAAAAGCCTATTTCGAGTTTTGGTGTGCATCGAAACTGACTGAAGACTTCAATATCCAATGTCTTGTCGTAAAACTGGCGGGAGAAGTATCTGGGTCGGCTAACCCGTTACAGTCCACAATGGCAGTAGGCGCAGAAAAGATCATCCTGCGTATGGCGAAGCTATTTGAAGAAGGCAATGAGACCGGTGACTTCACGATCGCAGAGCCCGAATCGCTGTCTCGAATGCTTTATGGCCTATGGCTAGGCTCAACGCTCATGGCCGCTATGCAGCGTAACCGTTCGATTCTAAACAATGCCATGGATGAAACCATTCTTGCCATGAGCCCAGCCCAAGAATCGGCTGACTAGATATACCCGTTACCAGAAACCAAAAACCAAAAACCAAAAGGCTCGCATAATTTAGCGAGCCTTCTACTTATTGTAAATCTTGATTGAATTCATTCACGCCTACTCCGCTACCCCAGACGAGACGGAATATTATTAGCTTTGAGCAGGCCCTTAATAACCGGGTCGATATGCTTGAAGAAGCTCAGCCATCCTTCACAGAGATAATTTAACCCTGCCTCACCATCGCGGCTTTTGATGATGCGGTTTTTGGGGCACTCCCCATGGCATGCGAATTTAAACTCACAGGCTTGGCATTGTTTCGGCAGAGACTTCTGTTTGGCGAAGCCAAAACTCTGCTGCTTTGACGAAAAGGCTAAAGTTGAAAGTGCTTGTTCCTGAATATTACCCAACTGAAATTCAGGAAAGACATAATGATCACATGAGTACACATCACCATTGGGCTCAACTGCTAACCCTTTGCCGCAGATCTCACTCAGCGTGCACATGGTACTTTCTCTGCCCATCCATACGCCGACAAAATTTTCAAAGTACGGCACTAATACCCGACCAAAATCGTGCTCAATCCACTCGTCAAAAACGGTAGTGAGGAACTCTCCCCATTGCACAGAATCGACACTCCAAGCTTCAACCTCGCCTGATACGGGAATGATCGCTTGTTGGTTGCTCAACCATTTATTGTTGGTATGAGCCTCACGTTTATCGACCACAGGAATAAACTGCAACTGCTTCGAACCCACTTCATCACGCAGAAAGCGATAAACCTCTAACGGATACTTTCCTGTCACATCATTCACGCAGCTTAGGGTCGCGAACTCGACGTTATGTTGTTTCAAGTAGCGAATGCCACGCATTGTTTGAGAAAAAGTCCCTTTGCCTGCACGGTTGGTTCGGTAGTGATTGTGTAAGTGCTCTGGGCCGTCAATGCTCACACCAATGATAAAGTCATTCTTTTTGAAGAACTCACACCACGCATCATTCAGTAACGTGCCGTTGGTTTGAAGGTCGTTGCTGATCTTACTGTGGTTAGGACAATATTTTTTCTGCAGCTCGACGACTTTTTGAAAGTACTCAACCCCCAACAAGGTAGGCTCTCCACCGTGCCAAGAAAAGATGATTTCAGGCGTATTCTGCCCTTCTATGTACTGCTTGATATAACGCTCTAACAGAACTTCATCCATCGTATATTGAGAGCCTTTTGGGTAATCAAGCAGCTGTTGTTTTTCTAAATAATAACAGTAGGTGCAACTGATATTACACACCGCCCCAATCGGTTTTGCTAACGCCTGAAGTTTGCTGTGTGCTTTGCCATTGAACTGCGGAACTGAACTCAAATTTGATAGCGATAATGTCGTCATGAAGAGTGCCTCGATGTAAAAGTTATTGTATTAGCCAAAACAATTCGTAATTCCTTTACACGGTGTTCATCGGCCAACCAAGCTTGATGGCATTAGGTTGGCCGAGTGATTTTTTCCTCTATTTCACGTTTTCAAACGGGTTCCACGCTTCGTCAACTGGGACGATATTTTGCGCTTTTTCGTATTCTTGATATTCAGCGACCATTTCAAGGAACAAGTCTGGCATTTCATTTCTCAAGTCATGTTGCTCAGCTGGATCTTTCTTGGTGTTGTATAAGTGCCACTCACTGTCGCCACCCATTCCCGTAGAAATTCGGATGATCTTATGATCACCTTTAAGCAGAATTCCGCTACCAAACAATTCAAATGGAATCGCATTGTTGGCACTGTGCACGTCTGCCGTTTCCCCTTTGAAGTAAGGCAACAAGCTCACACCACTCATCGGCGCTACTTCTCGACCTTGATATTCCGTTCCTGGATGCTCTACCTCTGCAATCTCAAGAATCGTGGCTGCAATGTCTTTCACTTGTGATAAGTCATCTGTTTGAGTTCCCGGTTGCAACGCATCTTCACCGTCTAGAAGCGCTTTGGCTGGCTTAACGATAAACGGCACACGGATACCGCCCTCTGCTGTGTAAGCTTTGTACCAAGATAGGCCACCGGTTGAAGCGCTTGCCCACTCAGGACCCAATGAAACGCTGGAGTTGGCTTTCCCTAGGTTTTCCGTCGAGTTGTCGAAATGATGAGCAGTCCATGTTCGGATCAAATCACTGATATTTTCACCGGTAATATCCGCCGCTTCTGGGCCGTTATCCGCTAGGTACATGATGTAAGTATTATCGTATTCCCCGATTTCTTTCAGGTAATCGACTATCTGACCGACTTGTTGGTCCTGCATTTCCATCATGCCCATCGCGACAGCCATTTTCTTGCCGTACCACTTTTGTTCTTTTTCAGAGAGCGAGTCCCAAGGGCGGCTTAATGCGTTACGATCTGAAATATCGGCGTCTTTTGGAATCACGCCCATCTCTTTCATGCGTTGAAAACGATCTTCTCGAACCGAGTCCCAACCATGTTCAACGTAGTAATCGACTTTATCTTGATAAGCAGACTCAGGCGCTTGCAGTGGTAGATGAATACCGGTGAATGGGACGTAGGCAAAGAAAGGCTTGCCGTCGTCTTTCTTGCTGTCGATCATCTTGATGATCTCGTTGGTGTAAACTTGGTCTGAGTACTCGCCTTTGTACTTATCCTCAACCACTTCACCGTTGCGGTAAGTTGGCTCAACTTCAACACCGGGAATATCCCCTTTTTGCAGCGCATCCGCTGTCGCGGCATTTTTGGCCGGGAACATCATATCTCGATTAAAGTGATTAGAGCCGCCCGCTAATATACCGTAACTCTCTTCAAAACCTCGATCGTCAGGTAAGAAGCCATCCTCGTGCCCCAAGTGCCATTTACCAGAGAGGTAAGTGTTATAGCCACTCTCTTTAAGCAGCGTTGCGACCGTAACCCCTTTCTTGGTGAGGTAACCTTCATAACCCGGCTTACCAATCGCGCCCGGATAGACGGCATAGTCGAAGGTGCCTAGACCAACCTCGTGACTGTTTGCTCCGGTTAACATCATAGAGCGCGTTACCGATGAAGTTGGTGACGCGTGAAAATTAGTAAACTTAACCCCCTCTTCAGCCAGCGCCATTAGGTTTGGTGTATTGGCTTCTGAGCCATAAGGCTGAGTATCAGCAAAGCCCACATCATCGCCAACAATGACAACAATATTCGGTTTTTCTGATTCTGCGGCCAGAGCAGCACTACTTGCCGCAGCCATTGCAGTGAAGACTAAAGATTTCTTGAATGTCTGCATAAGACGTTCTCCAATTTCTGTGATTAACTTTTTCAGTAATTAACTTTTCTGCGAATAACTTTTTCTGAGGTTAACCTTTCTGTGATTAACCTGAGTTAGGATTTGAATTAATGCGCGGCTTGCGACATCCAATGTAATAAGTCGAGCGCAGGGTCATACTCTTGAGCTGCTGCCATGCCAATCCAGGTGACAGCCTCCGCTTGGCTGGCTTGAACGCCACTTCCAGAGATATACATCAACCCAAGCTGTGTTTGAGCTTCAGGGCTACCGTTATTGGCTGCGGTGACGAACCACTCCGCGGCTTTTTCATCATCCTGTTCTACGCCCTCTCCGCTCAGATATAAGTAAGCGACAGAGAGCTGGGCATCCAATTGCCCTTGATAAGCTTCATCCAACAATTGCACGACGTCTTGATGCTGCTGCGATTGATCCATGGTGGCTTCATTCTCAAAGCTCTCGCTTCCAAAGCTTGCCTTGGCAAAAAACAGAACAACCAAAACACCCGCCAAAATCACAGTAGTTAAACGTTTATTGAGCATTTATTTCCTCCTCGGGAATAAAGGTCTCGACGTCCCTGTTGAATGAATTAGGTGAAAAGTAGGAATGGCGCGATGATGCACAAGCTTGATAGCAATACGTTTTCGATTTTCATAATTGGCTCTCGAGTAATAGTTGTGAGTGAATCAGGGACTGAACTAAATGGTCATAAAATTCAGTCGATTAAGACAAAGACTTAAATCGCTTTCTCAATGATGGTTTCAATCGTCTGTTTCGAGATTGGGTAGAACTGAAAGCAGATGTCTTTTTCAATCGCTTCTGCAATGCTGCTCTTCTCTTGCTCATCAAACTTCCAGCTGCTGAAACGCTTCATCGCACCCACACTAGTTTGGAAGTTATTTAAGAAGTCCAACACTCTCTGGTAAACCATCTCATCGGTTCCCGTCGTGTCTACCGAGAAAGCTTGAGCTAACTTCGCCGCATTCGGCATATAGAATTCAGGCAGCGCTTCAATCACAACCGGCATCAGCACCGTGTTGGCATCGCCATGTGGAATGTGGCTAATCGCACCAAAGGCATGAGCACAGTTGTGAATCGGAATACCGCCCAAAGACGAATAAAATGCAGAGATCGCCATGGTGCTTGCTTGAAGAAGATTGCCACGTGCGGTTAGGTTTTCTGGCTCTTTCAATGCCAAGGGTAAGTTTTCAATAATCAGTTTTGCTGCCTGAATGCCGTAAGCGTCAGTGAATGCATTACTCATCGGTGACACAATCGCTTCAACAGCGTGTGTTAACGCATCCATGGCTGTAGAACGAGTAAGGTGAGCTGGCAGCTTAGTCGTCACCGTTGGATCAAGGATCGCGATATCGGCTTCCAATCCAGACGCGACTAGACTTGCTTTGATGTTTTCATGTTCATTGTAAAAAACAGCAATCGGAGAGGCTTCTGCGCCCGTACCAGCCGTTGTCGGAACCGCAATGTGGGGCACTCGAATATCTTCATTGTTTGGCCACACATCCATATGACCGCCACCCGCAATCACGGTGCGAATGTCATCTAGCTTCTTATGAAATGCGTATTTCACACCTTTAGAAGCATCAATTACGCTGCCGCCGCCAACAGACAAGATCGCATCAGCATTGACGCTGTTTGCAAACTCAATTGCTGCGTTGATGTTGTCGCAAGTCGCGTCTGGCGCGATATCGGTGTACACACCAACAAGCTGAACCGCTTGTTCATTACCTGGCTGGTTCACCTTTTCGTTTACAAACAACGCCGAGAACTGCTCAACAAAACCAAGAGACTCCAAGCCTTTATCAGAAAAGAGCACGACTCTTTGCGCACCTAAGCGACCAAAAAGAGAAGGGATATTTTCAATGCCATTCTCTTGAGCATGAACAATGGTTTTAAGTTGAAAGTTAAAATTATTGGTTGTCATGATATTTACCTCATTTCTAGTTGATGACTAAACAATAACCAATACAAACCGGTCGGTCTAGAGTGTTAATGTCAAAGATATGTCAATTAAGATCTTTATGGATCATTGCCCCAAAACGAAAAAAGCCCGCAAATGCGGGCTGTAGTAATAATTGAGTGATCATTGAATAAGTGTCATTGATTCACCATGAGCAACTCATTAACTATTAACTATTAACTATTAACTATTAACTAAGATGAGCTGGCACCTTGCTTTTGTCTCTAGTGAGGTAGTAATACAGGTAAACTAAAGAGTAGACAGTCACAAATCCATCGAGCGCAAATACACCGCTCCAACCATAAAACCACTCATAATCGTTGATACACACGTTGTATAAGAATATGCCCACAAACATCGACTTCTCAAATGCACTGTAAATCATGGTCGAAGTACGCAGCGATTTGTACTTCGCCGAGAACATCAACAACACACCAATACAGCCAACCATGACTCCCCAGTGTTGATAGGTACCCATAAGATACTCTTTGTTCACCATCATCGTATCGTTGTACGAGAACAGCGTTTGCATACTCCAATCAGGCGCAAGGAAAGTAGAGAAAGCGGTTGCGGTTAAGAATCCTGTAACCATCAAATACGCTTTCATCGTTCGTTCAAAAAATCGTTCTAACATAAAAATAACCTCTTAAAATAACGTCGTAAAAATAATTTCTTATAAATAACTTCTTGTAGATAAATTGAGTAATGACAGAAATGATTTACTTGCCAAGCATGCTCATCACTGCGGTCTTTAATTCGTTGTCTTCTTTTGAAAACAGATGCTTAACTCGATGATCTAAGCCTGTTTCCAAGACGGTTTTGGCATGGGAGAAAGTAAGGAAACCTTCTTTGCCGTGATAGTTGCCCTGACCAGATTCACCAATGCCACCAAACGGCGCGTCATCAACCGCTAAATGAAAAACACAGTCATTGATACACATTCCGCCGGAATGAACTTGGTGTTTAACCTGAGCTTGTAAGCTCAAATCAAAGCTCATTAGATAGAGCGCTAACGGCCTTGGTTTGCTATTGATGACTTGGAACGCCTCTTCGATATTGCGATACGTAATCAAGGGTAATAGTGGGCCGAAAATCTCTTCGTTCATCACCTTGGATGACAGGCTTGGTTCAACAATTAGGTGCGTCACCAAACGATGGTTATCTAAGCCCATCGCTTCGTCATGGCAAGCGACGGTTCGCGTTCCTGCTTGTTGCTCTTCATTCAACAAGCCGACAATACGATCGCATTGACGAGGATTGATTAGGGACGTCAAACTCTCGGAATAGACCCCTTCATCGAACAGCAATTGGTACTGTTTTTTATACTCTTGAATGAAAGATTCAACTTTCCCTTCAGGTAGCAATACATAGTCAGGAGCCACACACACCTGCCCGTTATTGAGGCTCTTACCATAAATGATTCGCTCAACCGCGATATCAATTGGCATGTCTTCTGCAACGATAACCGGTGACTTACCGCCTAGCTCTAGCGTAACTGGAGTTAGCGTGTCAGCCGCTGACCTCATCACTTGGCGACCTACTTGGGTTGACCCCGTAAACAGAAGATGATCAAACGGCAACGCCGAAAATGCGGCTGCGATCTCTACCTCACCTTCAACCAAGCACACCTCATCGGATTGGAAGACTTCCGCCAATAGCGCTCTTAATACTTGGTTCGTCGCTGGGGTAAATTCACTCATCTTGATCATGGCGCGATTGCCCGCTGCCAACGCCGAAATAAGCGGGCCGACGGATAACATGATCGGGAAGTTCCACGGAGCAATGATCCCGACAACGCCTTTGGGTTGATAAACCACTTCAACACGAGAGGTTGAAAGCAAAGGGCCGGAATGACGAATCGAAGATGTCGACCAATGAGGTAAACACTCAATGCTGTGATCAATATTTCCGATGCAAGGCAATATGTCGGCCATCAAAGTGTCTTGTCGACTGCGGTGACCATAGTCCTCACTCACGGCTGAACACAAACGATCTGTGTAATCGATAAGCGCAGATTTAAGTGCAAGCAACTGCTCAATTCTCACCGATACCGCTGGCATCGGGTTCTGTGCAAAAGCTCCCTGCATGTTGTTCAACGTCATGGTCATTCGTGTTGGCGTCAATTCGTATTTCATACATCACCTCGTGGTTAAGATGAGCACACAATAATACAAAGCAGACCGGTCGGTCTATATTTTTATTGTCAGAGAATCGTCAATGCATTTTTGAATACAAATAAATAGGGTGGTTACAACGTAGGTTAAAACCCAGGGCGATTTAAAATAGGAGGGTGTAACGAACAGGCGGTATAACGAGAAATCTCACATGGTGAGATCAAAAATGGCCGCTTAATGCGACCATTTAATAACTCTTTAAGTTTTTGTTTTAAATAGACAATTTAAAACTAACGTTAGCTTTTGGCTACGTTTGCAATGCCTTCAAGCTGAAGCACTGGAGCAGCGTCGATGTCTTCTGCGTTCATCATTGCTGATACACGCTGCATCGAAGAAAGCAGTAAGCTTTGCTCCCACGTCTCTAGGTTTTGGAATTTTTTTACGAAGTTATCTTGCAGCGGCGGTGGCGCATTGTTTAGCAACTCTTGACCTTTTTCAGTCAGGTTCGCGTGTACTTTGCGACGGTCCGATGAACTGCGTACTCGTTGTACATAGCCATTTAACTCTAGACGGTCGATGATCGTCGTCGTCGTTGCTTGGCTTACATTGGTCTGATTAGACAATTCTTTGATTGTCACATTACCCATTTCTTGGATTGCTCTCATTAAGATTAATTGAGGGCCAGTCAAACCATACTCTTTACTCAGCTTCTTCGAGTGTAAATCGATAGCGCGAATAATTTGGCGAATAGCGACCAGGATTTCGTCATGTTTGTCCAAGATGCAGACCTTTGTACTAATATACTGTGAATGGTTTTACAGCGTCGAAGCGATGAAATGTCTCGAGTGATTACGTCACGCGCGCTCGAATTACACTGTAAATTGATAAATTACTTCATTGATTTTTCCGCATTGTACTGATGTTCATACTATTCTCAATCTTTTCTATACCACTAAACTTGCGTGGTACGGCACTTTTGCTTAATGAAGGGGGAATGAAAGCTTCAATGAAGACAAAAATAATGAACCAGAGAATACAAACTCAAAGAATAATATATTTTAATAATCATAGAGGTAGAGAGATTTAATCCTCTCCACCCAATAAAAAACCAGCCTCAATAGCTAAGCTGAAAAACGAAATTTTACGCAGCGGTATTCATCTGAAAGTTACCCGTTAGCGCGTTGTAAAACTCGCTGTTATCCAAAATCCCGACCAATTGATTATTTTCAACCAACAGAATTGGGTGGTTACTGATCTGCTTAAGCTTAATCGCATCACGCATACCAATCTCCGGGCTTGTCACTACCACACTAGACGCGTTAATCGCGGTTAGGTCGTCAGACTCGCTCCACTCAACAAGCGCCAAGGTAGATTCACCTTTCACCGATAAAGCACCTTCATTCTGTTCAATCCAGAGATCTTTAGAATCGCAGATCTTCCAGCTTTCATTCTCTTGCGTCAGTGAATCAAGAGGCTGCATTAAAGAACGACCTTTAAGCACATTCAATGGATTGGTGTGAGCAACGAAGTCTTTTACGTATTCGGTTTTTGGCGTCAGTACGATCTCTTCAGGCTTACCGTGTTGAATCAGTTGGCCTGACTCCATGATCGCAATGTTATTACCAATCTTCAGCGCTTCGTCTAAATCATGACTCACGAACAAAATCGTTTTGTTAAGCTTGTTTTGCAATAAAATTAGCTCATCTTGCAACTGCGCACGAATCAGCGGATCAAGCGCTGAAAACGGTTCATCCATAAGAAGAATGTCGGTATCCATCGCAAAGGCACGCGCTAGACCAACACGTTGCTGCATACCGCCAGAAAGCTCATGCGGATACTTGGTTTCCCACTCTGCCAAACCCACCATTTCAAGTTGTTCACGCGCTTTAGCACGACGAACATCTTTGGCTACGCCTTGCATTTCTAGACCAAACGCCACGTTATCTAACACGTTTAACCAAGGCATTAGGGCAAATTTTTGGAACACCATAGAAACGCGGTGAGTACGAAGATGACGCAAGGTCGCTTCGTCGCACTGTTCACCTAAATCAACCTGCTTGTCTCCATCTTTGATCGCCAATGAGCCACGGCTGATCTCATTCAGGCCGTTAACTGCGCGAAGCAACGATGATTTACCAGAACCAGACAACCCCATCAGCACACAAATCTCGCCTTCTTCAACGGTCAGCGACACATTATCTACGCCAACCACTTGGCCAGTCTCATCAATGATCTCTTGGCGAGTTTTACCTTGGTCGAGTAGCTCAAGCGCTTGTTTCGATTTATTACCAAACACAACATCGAGATTCTTAATGGTAATCGCGTCCATTGTCTTTTTTTCCTGAGAGTTAGACATGATTAAGCTTCCTTCTGGTTTGGTGTTTTGCACAAGCGGTCAAGGATGATTGCGACTAATACAATCGCTAATCCAGCTTCAAAACCTTGTGAGATGTTCACTGTGTTCAATGCACGAACAACAGGTTTACCAAGTCCGTCAGCACCGACAAGAGCGGCGATAACCACCATCGAAAGCGACAACATAATACATTGGGTTACACCCGCCATGATGCTTGGTAGAGCCGCCGGTAATTCGACCTTCATAAGCAATTTCATGCGGCTTGCACCAAACGCTTTACCCGCTTCAATCAACTCTTCAGGCACTTTAGTGACGCCTAAGTAGGTTAAACGAATCGGTGCAGCTATCGCGAAAATAATGGTAGAGATTAAGCCAGGAACGATGCCCAAACCGAATAAAACCAAAGTCGGAATCAGATACACAAACGTTGGAACCGTCTGCATTAAATCAAGAATGGGTCTAAGCACCGTATATAACCAAGGGCGATGCGCAGCCATGATGCCAACCGGTACGCCAATTAATACGGAAATCGTTGTCGCCGCAAAGACGAGAACAAAGGTTTCCAGCATTTCTTGCCAATAGCCGAGGTTAAGAATAGTCAGCAGTGCTGCGACCACAAAAATCACTAGCGAAGGTTTACGGTGTAAGTACCATGCAATAGCAGCAGTCATCACGATTGGCAGAGCAGGCGGCATCCACTTAAATACATCGACTAAAAACATAATGACGGTTTCTAGAAAAATCGAAATAGCATCAAAAAAGCCTGCTGCATTGATTGTTAGCCAATCAACACCCGCTTCCATCCATTGTCCGACAGGGATTTTGTTTTCCGTAATAAAATTCACAATATTGCCTTTTATTATGGGTGGGCTACTTCAAACCAATCGATAAATTGGCAAGCCCACCTTTATTATTTATGTAGCTGTTGAGATAGGTCGAACTAAGCTTTAACTTGCTTTAGGTATTCAGTGACGGCTTGAGTCGCTGATTCACCTTTATGCGTTTTTACATTGTCTAACCAAGCTTCCACTTGTTGAGGGTTCTTGTTCAACCATTGTTGAGCTGCTTTTTCTGGCTTCACTTTTTGGTTAAGAATCTCTTCCATCAACTGGTTTTCCATCTCAAGAGTGAATTCTAGGTTTTGTAGAAGTTGACCGACGTTTGCACACTCAGACAGGTAGTTTGAACGAACGTTGGTGTAAACATTCGCGCCGCCGTAGTTAGGGCCAAAGAAGTCGTCACCGCCAGAAAGGTATTCCATTTCAACATTGCTGTTCATTGGGTGCGGAGCCCAACCAAGGTAAACGATCCACTGGCTACGACGAGCAGCGCGAGATACTTGCGATACCATGCCCGCTTCACTTGATTCCACTAGGCTGAAATCTTTCAAGCCAAACGCGTCAGAATCAATCATTGATTGGATTAAGCGGTTACCGTCGTTACCCGGCTCGATGCCGTAGATGCGGTCTTTGAATTTGTCGGCGTGTTTTGCTAGGTCTGCGAAGCTTTTTACGCCAGAGTCGTACACATATTTTGGTACAGCTAGCGTGTATTTTGCGCCTTCAAGGTTGGCACGAACGGTTTCAACCGTGCCCGCTTCACGGTACTTAGCAATATCGCCTTCCATGGTTGGCATCCAGTTACCTAGGAATACATCAATATCGCCGTTCGCCATTGAAGAGTAAGTCACCGGTACTGAAAGTAGGTCGGTTTTGGTTTGGTAACCAAGGCCTTTTAATAGTTCAGAAGTAACGGCGGTTGTTGCGGTAATGTCAGTCCAGCCGACATCAGCGAAGCGAACGTTTTCACATTGCTGTGGTTCAATAGAAGCGTTAGCACCAAATGCAAATGAACTAATGGCTAGTGCTGTTAACGTTTTCGTGGTCATGTTCTGAATATTTAGAGTCGTCATAATGGTTCCTTTTTATCTTTCCTTTTTCTGCTCGATATCAACACCGATAGAGAGCAGTTCTTCTGACTTTTGACTAATTTTTGTTGTTACTTTTTGCTTTTTCTATTTTTGAAATATTTTCTATTTTTTAACTAATAACAGAGGCTTACGCTTCTCTTACTGGTTTATTTATTCTTTGCGTCTCTTGCCACTCAGGTGCAATCCACACTGGAACGTCCTGCGCTTTGAGCATTGGCTTACCCAAAATCAAATCGGAAGCACGCTCGGCAACCATAATGGTCGGGGCGTTCAAATTACCGTTTGGAATGATTGGGAAAACCGATGAGTCGACAACACGTAAATTATCGACACCGCGAACGCGACACTCTTCATCAAGCACTGCCATTGGATCATCATCTGAACCCATTTTGCAGCCACATGAAGGGTGATAAGCACTTTCAACGTTCTGCTTAACCCATTCATCAATCGCTTCATCGGAAGTAATATTTAGACCCGGCTGAATCTCTTTGCCTCGGTACACATCCATCGCAGGTTGAGACAAAATCTCACGCGTCAGACGAATACAATCGCGCCAATCTTGGCGATCTTGTTCAGTCGAGATGTAGTTGAAAATGATCTCTGGCTTGGCATGCGGATCAGCAGAAGTGATCGCTACCGTACCGCGACTCTCTGGCTTGTTAGGCCCAACGTGTACTTGGAAACCGTGACCATCAAAGGCCGCTTGCCCGTCGTAACGCATCGCTGCTGGCAGGAAGTGATATTGAATGTTTGGCCACTTCAATCCTTTGCGAGAACGAATGAACGCGCACGATTCAAAGTGGTTAGTGGCACCAAGGCCTTTACGAGTCAGAATCCATTCCGCGCCAATCATGCCCTTGCTGACCAAGCCAAGCTTGCTGTTGAGTGTGATGGGTTCGTTGCAGTGATATTGGAAGTACACTTCTAAGTGATCTTGAAGGTTTTCACCTACGCCATTCAGCTCGTGTTTAAGCTCAACGCCTGCCTTTTCAAGCACGGCTTTCGGGCCGATACCAGAAAGCTGAAGCAGTTGAACAGAACCGATAGAACCCGCAGAAGAGATCACTTCTTTGTTCGCCACAGCCACTTGAGTATTGCCTGACTTTTCAAACTCGACACCGACGGCTTTCAGGCCTGATTGGCCTTTTGATGACTGGTCTTTTACGACGAGTGCTTCAAGTAAGAAACGACGCGCCACGATACCTTTCTTCAAGGTCAGGTTTGAACGCTTCAATGCTCGACGTAGATAAGCGTTAGAGGTTGAGGCTCTAACCCCCTTGTCTACCGTCATATGCATAGTGCCGAAGCCTTCTTGCTGGTAGCCGTTGTAATCGTTGGTTTCTGGGTAACCGGCATCTTTACCTGCATCGATGAACGCTTGGTAAAGCGGGTTAAGTTCCATATCGTTACCGTTACAAGTGCCGACAGGACCATTGTCACCACGGTATTCATCACCGCCTTTGTTCCATGATTCAGCACGGCGGAAATAAGGCAGACATGCTTGGTAGTTCCAACCCGCTGCGCCCTCTTCTTCCCATTGGTCAAAATCACACGCGTGGCCACGAACATAAACCATGCCGTTAATTGATGAACTGCCGCCTAACACTTTGCCACGTGGGCAGTGCAGTTCACGTCCATCAAGGCCCGGTTCTTTCTCTGTTTCAAATTGCCAAGCGTACTTTTCAGTATTCATTGGGTAAGAAAGCGCGGTTGGCATTTGGATAAAAATACTCTTGTCCGTACCACCAGCTTCCAGTAATAAAACGCTATGTTCACCGCTTTCCGTTAGCCTATCCGCTAACACACAGCCGGCCGAACCCGCGCCGACGATAATATAATCGTAGCGTTGTTCCATGTTTTGATTTCCCTGAGATGAGTCAGTGGGGCTAGCTCTGTTAAGCTAACCCATAAAATTGAGTGTTACGCGTTAGGCATAAGGGCTGGCGTAATCGCCAAGTTCAATAAGAATGCTCTTAGTCTGCGTATAATGAAGTAGGGTTTCTGGTCCATTTTCACGGCCAATACCCGAAAGCTTGTAACCGCCAACCGGCATTTCTGCTGGTGAGTCGCCCCACGTGTTCACCCAACAAATACCTGCCTGCATTTGGTGAATAACACGGTGCGCACGAGAAAGGTTTTGCGTGAACACACCAGCCGCTAGGCCATATTTGGTGTCGTTAGCGCGGCGAATCACATCGTCTTTGTCCGTAAACTTCAACACTGACATCACAGGGCCGAAGATCTCTTGCTGAACGTGAGGCATGTTGTCTTCGCAATCCACAAACACGGTTGGGATAACAAAGTTGCCGTTTTCGAGGCCGTTATCTGTCACTTGATAGCCGCCCGTCAGCAGAGTTGCGCCCGACTGCTTAGCTAGCTCAATTGCTTCAAGGACTTTTGAAAGGTGTTCTTTAGAAATCAACGCGCCGATCTGAGTCTCCATGTCCATTGGATCACCAATGATCAGCTTCTCAGTGCGTGTTTTAAGTTGGTCGATGAATGCGTTGTAGATGTTTTCGTGTACATAAACACGGGTACCGTTAGTACACACTTCGCCTTGGGTGTAGAAGTTAGCAACCATCGAAGCTGAAACTGCATCATCCAATTTCGCATCATCAAACACGATCATTGGTGACTTGCCGCCAAGTTCCATGGTGACTGATTTCAGCGTCTTAGCGCTGTCTGCCATTACCGCTTTACCGGTACCGGTTTCGCCCGTGAACGACACTTTCGCGATGTCTGGGTGCGCCGTTAGCATCTGACCAACACGGTAATCGCCCTGAACCACGTTAAACACGCCATCAGGAAGACCAGCTTCAGTAAAGATCTCTGCAAGCTTTAGAACTGTGAGCGGAGTCTCTTCTGAAGGTTTGAAAATCATCGCGTTACCCGCAGCCAATGCCGGAGCCGATTTCCACATCGCAATTTGAATTGGGTAGTTCCACGCGCCAATGCCCGCACAAATGCCTAGCGGCTCGCGGCGAGTGTAGAAAAATTGAGATTCACTCAGCGGCTGTTGGTCGCCTTGCAGCGTTGGAGCCAAGCCAGCAAAGTATTCAATAACATCAGCGCCAGACGCCACATCCACTTCAATTGCTTCTTGCAGCGGCTTGCCCGTATCAACAACCTCAAGGTTTGCAAGGTCATTATTTCGAGCTCTAAGTATTTCCACTGCCTTCAACAGAATGCGGCTGCGTTCCACAGCGGTCATTGCAGACCATACCGCAAATCCGCGTTTAGCAGATTCAATAGCACTGTCGACATCCGCTGAAGATGCTTGGCCTAACGTCGCGATAGGTTCACCGTTCGCAGGATTAATGCTATCAAAGGTTTCACCAGAGGTTGCTTTAACCGCTGCGCCATCGATGTATAACGAGTTCATTTCCATTTGAGATTCTGACTTAATTATTGTTATTAGACTCTACTGGTCTATATGTGAGTATTGGGTGCGAATAGTGGTCGTTCTAGCTCTTGCTCTAGGTCTAGCTCAAGGTCTAACGCTACCACTGCGATCTATTTGCTATGACACGAGTAGAACGTAAGTTGCTTATCTAGATAGTCATTGATGATGGCACGCGCCTTTTGAGCATCGATACCATCTGGGTTTAGTGTGCCTCTCAGCCACAAACCATCAATCAGAGACGCAATCCCGTGAGCAACGAGATCCGCTTGTTCGTGATTCAAAATACCTTTCAACTCAAGACGTAAGTGTGAAATCAAACGTTTTTCATTCACACGTTGCAGTCTTTTAAGCTGCTCGTCATGCATTGAATATGACCAAAATGCCAACCACGCCTTCGCGACCTTATTTTCTGCTTGGTAACCTTCGAAGTTACCATCGATGATCGCGTTAATTCTCTGTTGGTGAGCATCAACAGGAAGTGCTTTTAGTGACGTGGTGATGGTATTGGAAAGTTGGCGAAGGATTTCACGCATGGTCTCTTCGAGCAGCCCATGCTTTCCACCAAAATAGTGATTAATAATGCCAGTGGAGACTCCCGCTTCTTTGCTGATCAACGCAATACTCGCGGCATGCAAACCCACTCGATCAATCACCGTCATGGTGGCTTGAACAAGCTGTGGTTTACGTATATCAGGCATCCCAACCTTCGGCATTTCTTAGTCCTTTTATTTTATATTGAACGTTCAGTTAAATATAAAATGACAGAAATTTAGTTAGGGTTCAAATGATTATTTAAAACAAACTCGTAACAACACAGCATTCAAATCAACAAAAATCATTATAAAACAATAAATTAAATATCATTTAGAGCACTAACGAAAACAATTAAAGATTTGAGGTGTGATAGTTATTGGTCAAATGTTTTTGCTCAACAAGGACAATATTTGAACAGAAAGAGAGATTCTTGAAACAAAGAGAAATTCGGCAATTAGAGGTCTTTGGGTGTAAAAGATGACGAGGTATAGCGAAGTGAAAAAGAAAACCGAGCGTCCAACAAAGTGCTTGAACGCCCTCCTCTACCAGGATTCAACATTATGACTAGATTCTAAGCGCAATTAGCCAATAATCGGCATCGACTGCCAAGATCTTTGATGCAGCATTTCGCAGCCAGATTCGGTGATGACGATGTTTTCCTCGTGTACCATCATGCGGTTTTTCGCAAACGCCATACCAGGCTCTAACGTTAACACCATGCCGGGTTTTAATATCACGTCACCATTTGGTACATGTGATGGCCACTCTGTTAGCTGCATGCCTAATCCATGCCCCATACGACCCACATCGTTGCCAAGCGCGCCGTTCTTTTCGAGCACCGACCACATGGCTTGCCACACGTCTCCGGTTGTTCGTCCCGGCTCTGCCATCGCGAGCCCCGCTTCTGTCGATTGATAAACGGCGTCATAAGCCGCTATCGTATCTGGCTGCGCATGCCCAAACGCATAATTCCGGTCAAAATCACTGAAATAGCCATCAAAGTTAGCCCCCGTATCGATGATCAGTACATCTCCTTCAGAGAGCACACGATCCGTTGGCCCCATGATAATATTGTCATAGCCACCTTGGCCGGATGCCGAGATCAAGTAAGGACACGCATCGGCACCTAAACGTAGCATCTCCAAATGCATTGCTTTACACGCCTGTCGTTCTGTCATCCCTATCGCAAGATGATGACGAAGATACTCAAAGCCCGCCGCCGTGACTTGGCAAGCGAAGCGTACTTTATCGATCTCCGCTTGAGACTTAACACTGCGAAGGTCGCGAACCATCAGTGACACATCAACCACACGGTGTTGGCTCAGCTTCTGCTGTAACAACGCATAGTTAGTGGCAGGCATACGCAAATGTGTTTCCGGGCCAATCATCGAACCGATTCTGCGAGAACCCTTGGAGACTTCAGATAAAGTAGAAGCTAACAAAGAGATGCCGTCATCTTCTGGCCTTGGCGACGGCCAACTGCGCACATCTTCAATCCATGTATCGTCGAAACCAGCCACACCGATCTCTGGTACTACCGCTATGGGCTTACCAACCGCTGGCACCACCAAAAACCACGGACGCGTTGGGCTTTCCCAAAACTGCGATTTGAAGCCACTGAAATACCGAAATTCTGGTTCGGTCGTAAAAAACGCAGCATCGATGTTTTTAGCGCGAAGACGTTGTTGCAACTCGACAGTACGTTGCTCTAGTTCTGCTGATTCAAACCCTCTCTGCGGAGGTGTTAATGGCAATATACTCATATCTCTATCCTTGATTGAATAAGGGTAACTCGACGGATTAATTGAATAAGATGTCTCTTGGTAACAGAGCGATACTTGGGAAGAAAATCAGCAACGCAGACATCAACACTAAGATCAGGAAGAACGGCAGCGTCCCGCGAATCACTTCCATATAAGGCTTTTCAAAGATGGCGATAGCAGTAAAGATGTCGCAACCAAAAGGTGGCGTCGCTGAGCCAATGGCCATTTGTAATGTCACCATCACACCCACCAATATCGGGTCGATGCTTGCTGCATCAACAATCGGCATGAAAATCGGCGTCAAGATCAGCAAGACCACTAACGAATCCACAAACATACAGCCGACAAAGAAAGTCAGTGCGATGACAAACAAGATGTACTCTGGAGAGGCACTCTCTAAGTCCAAAGGTGCTAACAGTTCTTGAGGGATTTGTTCGAAAGAGATGTACCAAGAAAAAGCCTGACCAACACCCACCAGCACAAATACAACTGCGGTAATCAAGCCAGTATTTAACGCCGCATCGCAGATGTCTTTAACGCCAAGTTTGCGATAGAAAATGCACTCAACGATGATCGCATACAGCACCGCAAACGAAGCGGCTTCTGTTGGCGTCACGACCCCAGAGTAGATACCGCCGATAATTAAAGCAGGGAAACCGAGAGGAAGAATCGCTTTCTTGATCGCTTCAATGCGTTCTGCTGTGTTGGCTTTTTCAACCAAAGTGATGGTATCGCTGTGTTTGACGCTGTAGGCATAGCTGTATAACGAGAACAAGCTCGCGAGCACTAAACCTGGGCCAATGCCAGCAATGAACAATTCGCCCACGCTGGCGTTGGCTAAGGTGCCGTAAAGAATCAAACCAATACTTGGCGGAATAAGAAACGCGATGTCACTGGCATTGATGATCAGCGCCATCACAAAGCTGTCTTTGTACCCTGCTTGCAGCAACTTCGGGCGCATGATTTGGCCAACCGACACCACGGTCGCCTGAGTCGAGCCAGAAACAGAACCAAATAAAGTACAACTAATGCAGGTGGTAATCGGCAGCCCGCCACGCAGATGTCCAACAAACGCTTGAATCAGGCCAAGTAAGTTATAGGCAGTGTGGCCGCGTGTCATAATATCGGCAGCCAAGATAAACATCGGCACCGCAATCAATGCGTTCGGTGAGATGCCCGTGACCATCTGTTGAATCAGCACTCCCGGCTCAACCTGAGAGAAATGAATCAAGCCAATTAAGGCCCCAACCGCTAACGGTACAATCATCGGGAAGCTCAAAAACAGCAAAATCACCATCACAGAGACCAAAGTAAAAGTGATGACATAAATATCGAGTTCGCCGGCAATAATGTCCGAGAAAAACTGTGCAATATCACTCATTCGAACTCACCTATTTTTGTGTTTCTGTTTTCAATCACGTCAAATGACACATAAATCTCTTTATGCAGCAAGTTCATCAAAAAACTCATGCTGTATTGCAGCCCTGCTATGGCAAAGCCGATTGGAATAATGGAGTAGACCCAATACACCGGAAACTGCAGCGCTGGGCTAAGTCGGTTGATTGACTTCAACTCTTGGACATACAGGAAGGCGTGATAAGCGAGGTAAAACATCAACATCCCAGTCAACAATGCAATCACGGTGGTGAGCACCTTCTGGGCTTTGAAACTCAGTGAATCGTACACCGCAGTCATGCGGATATTTCGACCTTGGCGGACGGCATAGGCGAAGCCAATAAAGGTCACTGACACAATAAGGAATTGATTAAGCTCTTCTGAGAAGAACAGGCTTTTATTGAAGGCATATCGCCCAATCGCATTGGCGGTGGAGTTGATCATCATCGCGAGAATAGCGGTTGTGATCAAAAAGCGTTCTAGCTTTTCTGTCGCGACGCTTATTTTATGTAGCAGTTCTTTCATAACAGGCAGTGCTCCATACTTCGTTCAGTGACAGGGGTCCATTGCCACAATTTGGAGAAGGTGGGGATAAGCTAACCGCTGCCAATAAACAGCGGATAGCATTCATCCTGACAACGCTTTCTATTGCGTCGCTGAAGCAGCCTTCACTTCATCTAGGATTTCTTCGAGAATGGTTTTCGCACCCTCACGCGCTTCACTTTGCTCACCGGCAGGGTAGGCATTTGCTACCACGTCATAGTAAGTCGTGTGCAGCTTTTGACTGAGGACCTTGAAGCGTTCACGCTCTTCCTCAGTTAACACAACCACTTGCATGTCTGGACGCTCTTTTAAGATCTTGTCCATGTTCTCTTTGTTGATGCGTACCTGATAGTCATACGCTGCTTCATCAGCCGCTGTGATCGCTTTGTCGACCATCGCTTGCTTCTCTTTCGACAGGCCGTTGTACCACTTGCTGTTGGTCGAAACCGTACTTACATATGGTTGCTGACCTGGGAACATTAGGTAGTCTTGAACCTCATGCCACTTCGCGTTGTAGATGAAGTAGATCGGGTTAACCATGCTATCGATGGTCTTAAGTTGCAGTGAACCGTACACTTCACCCCAAGAAAGAGGAGTAGGTGTTGCACCAAACGCTTTGTAGGTTTCAACAGGAATGGTTGAAGTGAAAGTACGGATTTTCTGGTTCGCAAAATCTTCAGGTGTACGGATAGGTTTATTGCCGCCCCAAACCATTTCACCTTCAGACATCATCGACAACAGCTTTAAGTTTACGCTCTCAAACTTAGGTGCCAGCTTGTTGTAGATAGTTGGACTTTCCGTTAAGACCTTATGCGTGATCGCTTCGTTGGTGCCCAGTACATACGGCAAGCTCACCGCTTGAACTTCAGGTACGTAAGACCCTAAGTGACCCGCGCCTACCGACACAAATTGAATCGTACCCTTAGCAGCCAGCTCTACGATGTCGTTTTCTGTACCCAGTTGACCGTAGTAATAGATGCGAACACGGATGTCGCCATCAGATTCCTTCTTAATCACTTCCGCAAATTTTTGCGCATAGATGTCTTGAACGTCTGTTTTGTCCTCTTCTGAAGCAAACTTCCATGTTTCGGCATGAACGCCAAAAACCATGCTCAAACTTAGCAGTGCTACGCCTAATCGTTTCATCCTATCTTTCCTTTTTATTATCCTAATTACACGCTGATGACCTTGGTCACTTCACGCGCTTCAGTTTTGGCTGTGTCGACAATAAACTCCGTTTAAAGTCAGCCATCTTGCAGTGCCAAATACGTCACTGCTGAATCTGTTTCTTTACTTGTTACTTCTAATTAGGTAGTTACTTCTAATTGATCTACTTCTAATTCATTGTTTCTAAATAAGCATTTCTAAATTGGTCTTGCTAAACGATCGTTCACCAACTGAATCCAGTAACTCGCACCGAGCTTTAAGATTCCGTCGTTAAAGTCGTATTTCGGGTTATGCAGTGCGCAGCCACCGACCGATTCCGTGCCATTACCCAACAGCACATAACAGCCCGGTTTAACGCGTAACATGCTTGAGAAATCTTCCGAAATTGTCAGTGGGTCACAGGCCTCATTAACGCTCTCTACACCAAGCACCTTCTGCGCGGCGGCAACCGAATATTGGGTTTGTTGCTCGCTGTTGATGGTTGGGTAGAAGGTATTGATAAACTCGAAGTCGTAAGTCGCGCCTGCTGCCTGACAAATGCCCGCCACGATTCGCTCCATGCTTTGCTTGATTCGATCGAGAGAAGATTCAGTGAAGCAGCGACAATCGCCTTTAATGACCACTTGAGTTGGGATGACGTTAACCGTGCCATCGGTAATAAATTCGGTGGCAGAGACTACAGCCGTGTCGTGAATCGCACTCAAATTACGAGACACGATGGTTTGCAGACCAAGAATGACTTGCGAGCCAACAACGAGAGGATCGACCCCTTGATGCGGCAGAGCAGCATGTCCACCCACACCATTGATGGTGATCTCAAAGCTACTCTCACTGGCCATTAATGAGCCGGGGCGAACCATCAACTCACCTTCCGCTAAGCCGGGAAAGTTATGCACGCCATACACTTCATCAATCGAAAATCGTTCAAACAAGCCATCATCAATCATCGCTTGCGCGCCACATCCGTGCTCTTCATCGGGTTGAAAAATGAAATATACCGTACCATCGAAGGTTAGGTTCTCGGCCAAATAGCTTGCAGCGCCGAGCAACATTGCGGAGTGTCCATCGTGACCACAGGCGTGCATCTTTCCGTCGTGTTGTGAGCAATGCGCAAAGCTGTTTTGTTCATGAATATGTAGCGCATCCATGTCAGCTCTTAGGCCAATACTCGCTTCACTCGATCCTGAACGAAGTATCCCTACTAATCCTGTTTTACCGATGTTACGCACCACTTCGATGCCAAAGCTCTCAAGCTTACTGGCGATGAAATCAGAGGTGAGGTTGACGTCAAAGCCACACTCAGGGAAACGGTGTAAGTGTTGACGCCACTCCGTCATGCTTTGAATAAGCTGCGAAGACAGTTGGTCTGGTTTGATCGAGAAAGTAGACGGCATAGTAGTGATCCCAAAGTGTAATTCTTTGTATTAACGTTAAATGTAGAGTTAGCTTGGCTGCTGAAGTTAAACGCAAAGCGAGCAGCTTTAATCAAAGGTCGTTACAACGACTGCGACCTTCGGCAATTATCTGAGGATGGTTGGAGATGGTGCTCTAGCAGCGCACCAAACCCTTTAATGGGTATGGGGTAGTTCATCAACTGAAGCGAGTGCCAAGCCAACACCTGATTGCTACTGACAACGGGCTTATCTAATTCCGCTTCAATGGATTCAATAACGGATGCTGCTCGCAACGCAGTGCAAGAGATAAACAGAAGATCCGCTTCAGGGTCACAGACTTGTATCGCGGCTTGTTTGATGTCCATTGGAGAAATGAACGTCATTGCGGTGTCATCTTCAAAACCAAAGCCTGCGATGCTCAACACTTCAATGCCTTGCGACTCAAAAAATGCAGCCACGTCTTGATTCACGGCTTCGGTATAAGGCGTTAATATCGAGATATGCTTCGTTTTAAAGCTGTCGAAAGCCGCTAAGGCAGCGGTCACCGGATTCGTTACCGCAGCGTTTGGGCGAGACTGATGAATGAGCTGCGTAATGCGCTCGCTGCCAATCGCCACAGTGCCAGAGGTACAAGCGTAGATCACCACATCCAATTCAGTACCCGGTAGGATGGTATCGGCACAAGCAGCGATTCCCGGCTCCATTCTACGCAGGTTCTCTATCGTCAACGGGTTGTAGTTTCTTAGGCGGCTGGTGAACGATTGCACATCGTTTGGATACAGCGCGTTTAAATCACGCTCAATATTGAAATCTGTCGCTAACGCAATCACACCGACGCGTCCTGCTGGTGCCAATTTTTCTAATTCAAACTGTAAAGTAGCGGTTGCAGATTTCATACTTTCCAACTCCTTGAGCGAGAGTTAACATCGCCCAAAGGATGTTAACAACATGTTTCATATAATTTTCAAACTCTGTCGATTTGATCTTTACATTTCGTTCACAAGATTAATAATGCACCGATAACTTTAAGGATTATCATTAAATGATTACCTTGTTGTGCAGAAATTCCGCATTTTTTTCTGCGTTATAGTGGTTTTTTGTTCTCGCTCATTGAGGTCTAAATGTTAAGGCTAAATACCTTTAACTCGATCACACACTGGTTCAAAAGAAACAATTAATTTACAAACAGATATTGGGAAGTATGGGTATGACACAGCAACCTGCATTGGTGGTCGACAGTTTCGACAAGAAGATCCTCAACATCGTACAAGACTCAAACAGAGCTACCTCTGACAAGATTGCAGAAAAGGTCGGACTCTCTCCAGCTGCTGTTCAGCGCCGTTTAAAACGCATGAGAGCGCAAGGTGTCATTCAAGCTGATGTCTCTGTTATCAACCCAAAAGCAGTCGGCCATGGAATGACGTTTATCGTTCAGGTAACGCTAGAGCGTGAGCGTGTGGATTTAATGCACAATTTCAAAAAAGAGATGAGTTCGAACCGCTCAGTACAGCAATGCTATTACGTGACCGGTAGTTCAGATTTCATCATGATTGTCACAGCAGCGGATATGGAGGGTTACGACAACTTTACTCGTGAAGCCTTCTTCGACAATGCCAATATCAAGAGCTTTCAAACCAATGTGGTGATGGATAACGTCAAGGTGGGGCTGACGATTCCAATTGATGAGCAGCGCGATTGATGACCAGATCGATTGATGACCAGTGCAATTAGAAAGCAAGGCGTGTCGTGAAATGAAGTCAAAAAAGAGAGGAAAAAAAGACGGTATGAAGAAACCTTACATACCGCCAACCTTGGGGCTTACTTTATTATTCGTTGTTCGCGATTAGCTATTAGCTATTAGCTATTTACTGTTAACTGCTAGCTGCTAGCTATGTACTTTTAGCTATTAGATTTTATTGTCGATGATCTGTTGGTAGAGATCGGGGTCGGTTGCTCCTTCAGTACCAATAACCAACACTCGACTGTCTTGAGTCAAATTCAATTTTTCAGCGAAGTTCGGATCTTGCTTAGCGATGATCGCCGCAGCAAATCCAGGAACGGCAGATTCCCCGCCCTCTATCGCTACTTCCGTTTGTTCACCACTTGCCAACATGCGCATCGCTTGCGGAATGGCCTCTTCACTCAACGTCATAAAGTCATCAGCGCCATTTTGTAGAATCGTCCACGCTAAGCTTGAAACTTCACCACATGCCAAACCGGCCATCAGCGTCTCTAAGTCGCCCGTAACCACAATCGGTTTACCCGCTTGAGCACTCTTCTGTAAGCAGTTAGCCTGTTCAGGTTCTACGATTACAAAACGTGGACGATCGACGCCCCACAAATCCCAGAAGTAACCACAGACAGCGGATGCCAAACCACCCACTCCCCCTTGCACAAAGACATGGGTTGGAATCTCGCCATCCAATTGCTCGACAATTTCAGCCAACATAACGGTGTAGCCTAAAGCAACGTCTTTAGGGATTTCCATGTAGCCTTCGTAAGAGGTGTCCGAAACAATCACGCGATTTTGCGCTTTAGCTTCTGAGTCGGCCAAACGAACGGATTCATCGTAGTTACCAGTAATGCGTACTACTTCTGCACCGAACGCTTCCATCGCTTGCTTGCGGCCTTCCGAGACGTCACGGTGAATGTAGATAACACAACCACAACCAAACATTTGTGCGCCCCATGCGACGGAGCGACCATGGTTTCCGTCAGTTGCACAGCTGACAACGATTTCAGCAACTTCTGATTTCCATTCCCCGTTGAGCAACTCACTGATGGTCGGATTCTTACCATAGCGATTGGCGATTTCAATCTGAAGCTGACGAGCAACAGCATACGCGCCGCCCAGTGCTTTAAAACTTTTTAGACCAAAACGCTGCGATTCATCTTTGTACCAAAACTTGTTTACGCCGATCTCAGCAGAGATAGCATTCAGCTCATGCAAAGGAGTAACAGAGTAGCCTGGCCATTGAGAAATATCTTTAATCGCCTGTTGTGAGTTCGCGACACTTAAAATGTCACGCTGCTCACTCGAGTATTCCAATTCAGGGCGTGCTTGAGGGTTAGCGTAGTGTGTCAGAGTGCCTGCCAGTAACTGCATAAATGATCGTCCTTATTAGTCATTCACATGCTCCTTACATCGTTAGATTATAGAAACCTAACGGCCAGTAAGGCTGCGGATAATAAATTCTATCGATAAAAAAGTGCCGTGATTACACATTCTTATCACACGATCTGCGGGAATTAATTGTTACATGAGTGTTAAATGAAGAATTTATTCACCAACGAACATCGTTACTCGACGACTCAACAAGCCAGTGCACTAAACAACAGATGCTCAAAAGGTTGGTGACAACAACTTCATCACCAACCCTTTCAAGTCGTTTCTAATTTGAATCCGAGCTTAAGCTACTCAATTCGAGTGATGAAGCCGTATTTATCTGAATCGGTCTTATCGCCCGTCCCCCAACTGTGCACGCCGATTTGTTTGTTTAATTCAATGGCCTGCTTGGTGTTAGAGCGCTGTAAGATACGTGGATTACCAGCAGCAAATAGATCCGTACCACCCGAGAAAACCGAACCCGTTGGAGTCACGATTGTCGTCATATTGTTGTTCTTAATCATGCGCCCGGTGTACATATTGATATCGTCGTCGGCACTGCCACCGATATGGTTAGTGAACTTCAATGTCATCTCACTGCCTCGGTATAACTTTACGATATCAAAAAGCTGAGAATAGGTTGATGCACCCAGAGTCGAATTAATGCGCTCAACAGCGCCAGTCTCTTTAAGCACATCTCGGTAAAAAGCGTTGAAGGCAAACGAGGTGGTTATCGTTACCTTGTTCCCACTTTTAGTGTTGTTCAAAATCGTCGAACCAAGACTAGTCATGTGTTGCGACAACTCATTGTGGTATTCAAGCTTAACGGCTTTTGCACTGTTCGCTGTTGTTTGGATTAACGTGGTCTCATTAGAAACAGAGCGTAACGCGGAGCTGCAATCAAACACGTCCAAACCCTTGCTCTCTGTGTAGATACCACAGCTATCAAACCCTGCATCAGGAAAATACAGGTCAACGCTTTGACCTAAACTATCCGCAAGCCTCACACTTTTTGCTTATCACTAATGTCTTCCGCAAACAGAATAGTTTCATACTGCACACCATCGTAAGTCAGCTCCATTGACTCTTGGACCTCTTGTCGCTCTCGATACAACTCGCCAAGCTTAGCTGATGAAAACACGTAATCTGCCTTAGGTTTGACTTGCGCTTTAGTCGCCGCTTTGCTTGAGTTAGAGCTTGAATTACAGCCCGCTAATAGAACCAAAGGTAATGCCAGTAATGCATTTCGATAGTCGTTCATACAATTATTCCCCAAATGTTTGATGGGGTAATTCTATTAATAAATGATTAATCTATCTGTCGTGCGAATGTAAGAGTATGTATTGGCTTTTTGAACATTGTTTTTTATTCTCCCATTAATGTAAAATCATCATTGAACTGGCGTGGAAAGTGTTTAATCATTCATGTCAGGTATTTTACGTAAAGCATGCAAATTGGAGATGCCACAATAGCTAACCACTAGATAAGGCTCCCTCACGTAATCTCAATGATTGAAACGCACGACAAGGCTGATAATGGAATGACAAAACCTAAAATGATCATCGTGGAAGACGATTTAAAACTTCAGAAAATGCTGCAGGACTACTTTGTCACGCAGGATTTTGATGTCACCACGCTAGATGACGGTAGTGATGCTGCGAAAACTATCCTTGCCGAACAACCTGACATCGTGTTGTTGGATTTAATGCTCCCTGTAACCGATGGACTGACAATCTGCCGACAGACGCGTACACACTATAAAGGTAAAATCTTGATGCTCACCGCTAGCGATGACGACTTTGATCACGTCGCTGGTTTAGAGACAGGGGCTGATGACTATGTCACCAAGCCAATCAAACCAAGAGTTCTGCTGGCCAGAGTTCGCTCGTTATTACGCCGTCAAGACGCTAATACCACTTCAGTCGATGACTCAGACAACCTTCAGTTCGATCAACTGGTTCTGAAAAATACCTATAAGAAGTGTGAACTTTCAGGTGCCGTTTTATCACTCACTGACAGTGAATTTGACCTACTTTGGTTATTAGCGAGTAACCCTGATACGCCATTATCACGTGACTATTTGACGCAAACACTGCGCGGGATTGAGTACGACGGGATTGATCGAACCATTGATAACAAAGTGGTGCGCCTAAGAAAGATTCTTGGCGACGATCACGCACCAGCAGAGAAAATTCAGACCATTCGCGGTAAAGGCTATTTGTTTGTTTCAACCGCCTGGCACTAACCTCGCTCAATACGAGCGTAATGAAAGAGATCAATTATGCGACGTATCTATTTGGAGTCCTTGTTAGGGCTATTAGTTTGCTTTATGACCGGCCTTGTCGCCTACGAGATCTGTGTCTATCAGCTCAACACCGACTACGAATATGTACTGCAAGATTACGAAGCGACGGCCCACCAGCAACTGATAGAAAACATCGCTAAGAATCAAGGTCTTGAAGCCGCTCATCAAGCGATAAACCAGTTTGTAGAAACCACACGAAATAAGCTGGTCACATTCAGCCCAGAAGATGAAATACCAGGCCCAGTTTCAGAATTTTTCAGTACCAACCCAAATACCTTTATCTTTCACGATGATGAACGTGACCTATGGTTTCGATTAGCCAGCAGTGACGATACCTATCACTACCTACCCAACAGTGAAGCGTTCGTTAGGCAAAAGATAGAGCTAGAGGATGACCTCATTTGGTTGTTCTTTTTAGCAAGCTTTATCTTGTACGGCTTATGCCACCTGTTAATCATCTTCCGCCGAGTTAAAAAACTTGAATCTGCCACTCTGCGTTTTGCTGAAGGGGATCTCTCCTCGCGAGCCGAGACTTCAAGCGGCATTGCGATTGGGTCACTGAACAAATCCTTCAACCTAATGGCCGACCGAATTCACCGCTTAATCGAAAGTAATCGTTCACTCACCAACGCGGTCGCCCATGAACTGCGCACGCCAATATTCCGTATTCAATGGCAAGCTGAAATGCTCAAAGACACCCAGCTTAACGACGATCAAGAGAGAACGATTGAGAGTATTGTCGAAGACACAGAAGAAATGGAAAAAATGGTTGATGAGCTATTGTATTACGCCAAACTTGATAGCACTGACCTAGAAAACTTACAAAAACCATTAGAGATTCGAGATTTTCTCGACCACGCATTGGCGCGTTGGAACAAAGACACTCAGCTCAACATCAACCTATCGCTACCAGAGCAACCTAGCTCAATAATGGCGGATGAAACGCTACTTAATCGAGCACTAGATAACCTAGTGCGTAACGCAATGAAATTCGCACGCTCGCAAGTGTCGATTGCAGCGACCGTGCATCAAGATCAGCTACAGATTGCGGTACACGATGATGGTGATGGTGTGGCTCAAGAACATCAAGCCCGCCTGTTCGAACCCTTTTACGTTGGCGACAAAGCGCGTAACAAAGCCAAGAGCGGCCATGGTTTAGGGCTGTCTATCGTCGAGAAGATCTGTGCTCAACACGGCGCTAGCGTGGAGGTAGGTCAGAGCCAAGCCTTAAAGGGTGCGGTATTCACCATTACCATTCAGCTGTGTAATGATTCAACTGACAAACCCATACAGTAACTACAAAACACCTCTGGAATAATGTTCAACATCGGTCGGGAGATGCTGTCTCCCAATGAACTTATGAGTCTAGATAATCATGACACTGTCGTTTATGGCTTGTCATCACAGCACTGCTGAGTAGTAGCAAAGCAACCCGTTACTCGTTAACTCGCGCTTTGCTAGCAGTTCAAGCCATAGGCTTACTATCTAAATTCCAATCATTCTTAAGGTATTTTTATGAAAAAGTTATTAGTTGTTTTAGGCATTGTTTCTCTAGCAGGTTGTTCAGGTATTAACCACAATGAAGAAGTTTACACAGCGCACGCTGAGAGCTTCAACATTGTAGGCTTCCAAGTTCCGGGCAACACTCAAGATCGTGCAATGGAATTGGTTCCTGAAGGCGCAACCGTCGATACCGTTACATCAACAAATTCTGATACGACCTCTGTTTTGGGTGTTATCAACCGTATTATTGGTATTGAATATGTTCAAGTTGGCGGTAAAAAGCAGTAATTCGCTTTAGTCGCAAACCATAGCTAAGTGTATTAGTTACGTACCTTTAATCAGTAGCCTGCACAAACTAAGTTAATCTAAGCCAGTGACCCGTCGCTGGCTTTTACCATCCAGCCGTTTTTGTGCTCTGTGCCAAATAAAGCCCCATTTGGCTAACTCTCTTGTAACTAACAATTCAGAAAATAATCCCCAAAATCGTCAATTTCTTATCAAAATTGCCTTTAAATTCGATTAATCGTCTTTCGCTCAAACTGACACTTCCAAATCGTTGATCCTTCTATCAACCCAGAGCCCGCTAATTGAGGCACAGATCAATTTACCCAAAAATCTTAATTTCCAGTAAAAAACAACACCTAATAAAATTGTCATGATTTTATAAATAAAATCTATGAGTGCGTTCAAAAATAAACAGAAACGATAACTATCTGTAAATACGAGAAATATAAGTTTCATGAATAAAAGAGATCATTGCCATGCTACTAATTAATCAGATCGAATGATGTAAATTCGTTGTGATAATTTTGTTACGTTTTCATGGATTTTACATGGAAAGAGAAAATAACAATGAAAATGAAAAAGCGTTTAGTTGCCGTTGCTATAGCCAGTGCTATGTCTTTATCAGTACATGCAAGTGAATCCGTTAACATCGATCAACCGATCAACTTTACTAGCTTTTCTGGGTTGAATACTCAGTTAGGTGTCAGTAACGCCTCTAGCTTTAAGATGGTGAAGGAAGTTAACCTCAAAAAGCGTGGTATCTACAAAGTTAAGATCCAACAGAACATCTGGGGAACACCAGTATGGGGACATTACCTAAATGCCACCCAAAGTGTACAAGGTGGCGCACTTAAGTCTGTTCAAGGCAACTACCTTAAAACGACGACCCTAGAGCGATCTTTTGTTAAGCCATCGATTAACAGCTCTCAAGCGGTTGAGCTTGCGAGTAAAGATCTCAAAGTTCAGGGCTTAACCAGCAAATCTTTAGACAACGTACAACATCAGCTGTTTATTTATCAGGGCGCATCTAAGCAAGGAGCTGATAAACAAGGCATTGGCTCACAAGGTGCAGATAAAACACGCCTAGTGTACGTTATCTCTTATCTTGTCGAAGGCAGCGAACAGCCGACTCGACCATTCACCATGCTAGACGCGCACACCGGCGAAGTTATCGACCGCTGGGAAGGTATTGCTCACGCACAGATCGGTACAGGCCCCGGTGGCAACGAAAAAACAGGCATGTACGAATACGGCACCGACTACCACTACCTTGATGTGGTAGAAAATGGCACAGAGTGTGTGATGGAGTCTGAAAATGTCGTTACCGTTGACCTAAATGGTGCGACAGACGGCGACACCACTTACAGCTACGAATGTCCTCGTAACGAGTACAAAGAAGTCAACGGCGCATTCTCACCACTCAACGATGCGCACTACTTCGGTAACATCGTATTCGACATGTATAAGAACTGGTTCGACACTGCGCCGCTCTCTTTCAAACTCATGATGCGTGTTCACTACGGAAATAACTACGAGAACGCATTCTGGGATGGCAAGGCAATGACCTTTGGCGATGGTGAAAGCTTCTTCTATCCACTTGTTAGCCTAGATGTGTCAGCACACGAAGTGAGCCACGGTTTCACTGAGCAAAACTCAGGTTTGGTTTACGCAAACCAATCCGGTGGTATGAACGAAGCTTTCTCTGATATGGCAGGTGAAGCTGCAGAATACTACATGAAAGGCACCAACGACTGGATGGTCGGCCGTAATATCTTTAAAGGCGACGGCGCTCTGCGTTACATGGACGATCCATCACGAGATGGTTCTTCAATCAACAACGCATCTGAATACTACGATGGCTTGAACGTGCATTACAGCTCTGGTGTGTTCAACAAGGCCTTCTACCACCTTGCAACCACACAAGGCTGGGATACCAAAAAAGCGTTCGAGCTTTTCGTGCTATCCAACCAAATTTACTGGTCGGAAAACAGTGACTTCTGGCAAGGTGCTTGTGGCGTGAAAAACTCGGCAACCGACCTTGGCTACAATGCCGATGACGTTGTTTCTGCGTTCGCTCTTGTGGGTGTTACCCCATGTGCCGAGCCACCACTGCCGCCAGAACCGGAATATCAACGCCTTGAAAACGGTGTTGAAGCTGCGGTTGCTGGTGAAACCGGCTCAAAAACTTACTTCGATATCGAAGTACCAGAAGGCCAAGACAAGCTAACAATTGATCTTGCTGTCTCTACTGGTGACCCAGATATGTATGTCGGTCTAGATTATGCGCCAAGCTCTCAAGAGAATATCTGTAAGAGTGAAAGTGTAACCGATGAAGTGTGTGTGATTGAAAACCCAACGGCCGGTCGCTACACGGTGAACATTCTGGGTTACTCAGATTACGCAGGTGCAAATCTGAAAGCATCGTACGAATCAGGCAATGCTAACGTACCGCCAGTCTCTTCTTTCGAACACACGGTCGTAGGCAAAGAAGTAGAGCTGCGTAGCACAAGTTCGGACAGCGATGGCCAGATCGTTTCTTACCAATGGAACCTAGGCGATGGCAACACGCAAACCGGTGAAGTGACTCGTTATACCTACGCTGAAGCTGGCGACTATGTGGTGACTCTAACCGTGACTGACGATGCAGGCGTTGCAACATCGACAAGCAAGTCGATCACGATTGAAGGTGACTCAGCAGAAGGCTTCCCGCTAAAACTGAAGTTTGGTAACAAAAACCCGAACGGTAAGGCTCGCGTTAAGCTGGCATGGGATTACGACACAAACGACTACTTTGTGATTAAGCGTAATGGCAAGAATGTCGGTGCTACAGACTTCAACTCATACGTCGATAAGTTCCGTCACAACGGCACAGTAGATGTTGAGTACCAAGTGTGTACCTCAAGCGATATCTGTTCAGAAACCAAGCACTACCGTTTCATTAAAACACAATAATCGATAGTAAATTCAGGGCTCCGAAAGGGGCCCTTTTCGCGGTTATCTGTTTAGAAAATGAAACATCTACACAAAAATATCCACGCACTAAACAAAATTCACACCAATCAACACAACCATACTAACCATAAAAAGGACGACAAATGGCTATTCAAAAAAGCATGCTAGCTTTGGCTGTGCTCGGAGGCTCTTTAGCCTTAACTACCAGTATTTCGGCTTACGCATCCCTAGGTATCACACCACCAGCGAACGAAGCAGTTTGGATCACCACCGATGCTGACGCACAGCATATAATGACTCAGCATGGCGCAACGGTTTATCCAAGCGTGACCGGAAACAAGCATTCCATCGTCGCGAAAATCAACCAGAAAGAGCTGGCGAAACTATCTAGCCACATGCACGAAGAAACCCACCGTTGTGGTGGCTACATGGTGCACGAAGACAAAGCAAGCGCACTCAAAGCCGCAGCGATGCCACTGACAATGAGCACCTTCGAAAAGCCGGAGATCAGCCATCAAGACACAGTGAACGACCTACTCGCTCAGGTCGAGCCGAACAACATGGTCACGACCATTGAAAATCTAACCAACTTCACCAACCGTTTTTATACTACTTCTACTGGTGTCGCTGCTTCAGATTGGCTTTTAGAGCGTTGGGAAACAGAAATTAAGGATGTGCCGTATGCGTCTGCACGCCAGATCACGCATGCCGAATACCCACAGAAATCCGTTGAAGTGACACTGCTTGGCGCTAAATATCCTGAAGAGATCGTCGTGGTTGGTGGACACCTTGATTCGACCGTTGGATCTTGGACAAGCGAAGGCACCATCTCACCGGGAGCCGATGATGATGCGTCTGGTATTGCAACGGTAACAGAGTCGCTTCGCCTGATGATCGCCAGTGGCATTCAGCCAGACAAAACCATTAAGTTCTATGGCTATGCGGCAGAAGAAGTAGGGCTACGCGGCTCACAAGATGTCGCCAACGCTTTAAGAGATGAGCAAGCAAACGTTGTATCGGTACTGCAATTAGACATGACCAACTACAACGGTTCAGCGCACGATATCACCTTCATCACAGACTATACCGACAGTAACTTAACCGCCTACTTAAGCGAGCTGATCGACACCTATGCCAGTGACATCAGTTACGGTTTCGATGATTGTGGCTATGCCTGTTCTGACCACGCCTCTTGGCACAATGTCGGCTACCCAGCCGCCATGCCATTCGAGAGCATGTTCAATGACTACAACCCAAGTATTCACACTGAGCACGACACGCTTGAGAATTCCGATCCAACCGCAACACACGCGACCAAGTTCGCCAAACTGGCGATTGCTTACCTTGTCGAAACCAGCCTTGATTCGCCCGTTGCAGGTCCTAAAGAGCTGCAAAATGGCGTGCCTGTTGAAGGACTTACTGCAGGATATGGTGAAGAGCAGTTCTTCACATTTACGACGGAAAGTGCAGGTCAGTTAACCGTAACCATGACAGGCCCTCGTAGTGGCGATGCCGACCTTTATGTGAAACACAATGGCACCGTATCAAAAGCAAGCTACGACTGTCGCCCATACCAGAACAGCAGCAACGAGCAATGTGTATTGAACAAACCAGCGGGTGAATTCAATATCATGGTACGCGGCTACCGTAACTTTAACGATGTCACCATCGTCGCTAACTTCGTGCCTGATTAGCTGTAAGATTAGTTAATTGACTAACGTTTAACCGAGTAAACACGGCTAAAACTAAAAATCCGCAAGCCCACGATCATAAATAGATTGGAGCTTGCGGATTTTTTATTGTCTACGTTCTTCACTTGCTATGAAAAGCTCTGTTCGAACAAACAAGCCATTAGTTCAATTAACAGTTAAGACGTTTTTTTCATCACCTTGCCACAAATGTACTCACCAATTGGCATCGCGGATGTCGCTGCCGGCGATGGCGCGTTACATACATGCAAGCTTCTTGGACTTTCGGCAAACAGGAAGTCATGAACCAAAGTGCCATCTTTGAGAACCGCTTGGGCACGAATGCCTGCTGGGTAAGGTTTGAAATCTGACACCGTAATGCTCGGGCAATATTTATTCACTAGTTTTAGATAGCCCGGTTTCCACCACGAGTTCTTAAACTCGACCAAACCGGTTTTCAGATTATTCGCAGTCACCTTCCAAAAGCCCGCAAAGCTCAGCATCTGCCAAGTATCCTTGAAACTAAAGTTAAGCTTGCCATAACCTTCTCGCTTCCAGCCTTGAACTGCATTTGGCCCTACTGTTACGGAGCCATCAATCATGCGTGTTAAATGCACGCCCAAGAAAGGCAGTTCTGGGTCAGGGATCGGATAAATAAGGTGATTCACCACTTGGTTGTGTTTAGCGTCCAACTGATAGTATTCACCGCGATAAGGGACGATTTGGAAGTCGGTTTCAATGCCAAGCATGCTGGTCATTCTGTCGGCCATCAAACCAGAACAAGTGATCAAGAATCGACTGTTCAGTTGTAGAGTCTGACCATCTACTTTGCACGTTAACTGCACCTCATCTTCTTGCTCGTCCGCCATAATCACTTCCGTGCCTAGACTGAGCTTACCACCCGCTTCAACAAACTCTTGAGCCATCACTTCGGTGACTTTTTTGTAGTCCACGATACTGGTGGTTTTGACATAAATCGCGCCCAAACCGGTGATGTTAGGCTCTGCAAGTTTCAGTTGCGCTTGATCTAAGAGGTCGACATCAATGTCGTTATCATGACAACGTTGATAGAGCGCATTCATGCGCTCCACTTCCTGCTCATTGGTCGCGACCAACAGCTTGCCACAGTTTTCGACAGGGATATCGTGTTGACTGCAAAAGGCGATGGTGCGCTCTACGCCACGCTTACAAAAATCCGCCTTTAAACTGCCCGGAGCGTAGTAAACGCCAGCGTGAATCACACCACTGTTATGGCCCGTTTGGTGCTGCGCGAAGCCACGCTCCTTTTCGACTAAAAAGATACTTTTATCAGGGTAAGCTTGCTGTAATTGCCATGCCGTCGACACGCCAACAATGCCACCACCAACGATAATATAGTCGTATGTTGAGTTCATAATATTCCTACATTCAATCCTTTTAATTATAAGGAAGACGCGACAGTGTTAGACCCAGTTTGAGGTAACTTTTGTTCCTCACTTTCTGATTCTTTTTTAACTTGATTTGCATCGTATTTACGACCGCTGTAGATGAAGATGCCAACAAAAATGGCGACACATACCAAGCGAATCACGACTGAAACATCAGGCCATACTAAAGCTGCACCTATTACTACCAACACTACTCGAGTAATGACATTAATTTCGCTCTCTAGATAGCCTTCAATCGCCGCGATAAATGCGTAAGTGCCAATAATAGCAAAACCACCGGTGACCAATACCGAGGTAATATCCCAACTCACCAAGTTAGTGTAGGCAATCAACAACGGCACTAGGTATAAACCTTTAGCTATCTTCCAAGCCATTAAACCGGTTCTCATTGGTGGTGTTTTAGCGATAGTCGCTGCGGCAAACGCAGTTAAACAAACAGGCGGTGTTACGTTACTGTCTTGCGACAACCAGAAAATAATTAAGTGAGCCGAAAGCAGTGCAAGACTGATCGCTTCTAACCCCAAGCTTTGCTCAAGCAGAGTTTCCACAAAATCAGCAGGGACTAACGCAATCATCTCTTTGGCTGTTTCGAGTGTCATCGGTGCATTCAACAAATCAAGCTTACCTGGTGCAGCCAACATGAAGATGGCTTTAGCTTGCTCAGGAAGCTGACCTGACACCAACAAGTCGAGCAGCTGACTTTCAGCAATCAATTTATACAAGGCAGGAGCTGACAGAGTGCCCAACACAATATAAGCCGCCGTTACCGGTAAACCCATACCGAGAATCAAAGACGCCAACGCGATCAACGCGATCATCACTAGCAACTCGCCATTCGCCCAGCTGTTGATCATTAAAGAGAAGGTGTTACCAATTCCCGTGGTACTGATGACATTGACGACTAACCCAATGCCCACCAACAGCACCGCCGTGGTCGCCATGTTTTTAGCGCCTTGAGAAAGCGCTTCAATGATCGCTTTTGGACCCATTTTGTGATTTTTAGAAAACCATGATGCCACCACCACAGAAAGAATCGAGATACCCGCAGCGTAAGTCGGCGTAAAGCCCTTCACCAACAAAGTCACTAACACGGCCAGTGGGATCAGGTTGTGCCAACCCGACAGCAATACCTTTAACAAAGGTTCACAGCCAGAAGTCACCTTTTGTACTCCACTGCGCTTCGCTTCAATACGCACGAAAAAGGCCACAGACAAAAAATAGATAAGTGCAGGAACGAAGGAAACCGCAATAATATCGACATAAGGAATTTGCGTGTAAGACGCCATGATAAACGCGCCCGCACCCATCACAGGTGGCATCAGCTGCCCGCCAGTAGACGCAGCCGCTTCAACACCCGCTGCGAAACGCGAAGGGAAGCCCGCCTTTTGCATCAAAGGAATACTGATTACGCCCGTCGATACGGTATTTGCTACACTCGAGCCGGAGACCGAGCCCATCAAGCCAGAGCCAATCACGGCAATGAAACCGGGGCCGCCAATCACCTTGCCAGCGGCGGCGCGAGACACATCAATGATGTAATCACCGACACCCGAACGCACTAAGAATGCGCCAAATAGGATGAACATAAACACGAAGGTCCAGCTGATTCTTGAGATAGAACCGAACATCCCTTCTGATGAGTAAAAGCTTCGATAAAGCAGTGTTTCGAGGCTCAGACCCGGGAAGTGGAAGATGCCACTAGTCCATTGTCCCCACAGCACCACATAGCTCAAACACACTAAGATAAGCACCGGAATAAACCAACCCATGGTGCGGCGAATCAACTCAATAACGATGGCAATCGCCAAGATAGAGAAGAACCAATCACTGGCGATGAACTTCACGCCTCGCTCATAAAGAGCGTCTTCCGCAAACGGAATATAGATAAGACAAGCCAGAGCAGCGAGGGCAATACCGATATCAACGGCTAAGGCGATTTTGCTATTTTTAAGTGAAATGTGGGCGGGATACCAAAGCGCGCATATAATCGCGAAGCCAGCAAAATGGGTCGCCGAAACCCAAAGTTCCGGTAAGGTAGATAAGGTGTTAAACCAAATGTGTAATAAAGAGAGAATCACGCCCATTGTTGTTATAGCTTTACCCACCCACGGGAAATCCGTCCGGGTCGGTAATTCAAATTTTTTCAGTTCCTGCTGCAGCGAATCGCTCATAGAAAACTCCTGCTCTCCACAGCAAACGCGCAGAGAAAATCCATAAAGTGAGGAGGTGCACGAACACATTTTTGAGCGAACGCGCACCAAGCAATTAAGTCACGAAGGGGTTAGTTGATGGCAAATAGTAGTTCGTAACAAACCGTTAGTTCACAGGCCAGTATTTAGTTCACAAGCCAACAGCTCATAAACCAATAGTTACCTGACAACAGATAAGCTAGTTAACGATCAACTCAGAAGGGATCTCGATGCCCATCTCTCGATAATAACGAGCAGCGCCTGGGTGAAGAGGAACAGGCAGACCTGCGATCCCTTTCTCGAGTGCCATTGCTTTGGTTGCTTTATGGATACCTTGTAGGAAAGGTAGGTTTTCATAGATAGCTTTGGTTAGTTGGTACACATCTTCTTCAGAGATGTCTTCACGAACCGCTAGAAAGTTAGGTTGGGCGATAGTGGTGATCGGCTTATCAACACCTGGGTAGGTGTTTGCTGGGATCTCATACTTGGTCCAGATATTGTAATCGCCGTTCGCTTGTTTGATCTGCGCATCGGTAAATGACAGGATTTGAATGTCTTCCCCCAAGGCAGCAAACGCTTGAGTTACTGCGCCAACCGGCACGCCAGCAGGTGTGTTCATGCCATCAATGGTGCCATTCTGTAGTGCACTGGCACTGCCGCCGTAACCCATAAAGGCGAGTTTAAATTGTTCTGGATCTACCGACAAGCCTTGCATGATCTGGCGTCCTGAGTTTTCAGTACCTGAGTTTTTCTTACCGATAGAGAATTTCTTACCGTTTAGATTTTCCAAATCGCTCACGGTGCCTGTTTTTGCTAAATCAGAGCGCACAATGAAGTGTTCTACGTTTTGCCATAACATAGACACAGAGCGAAGCTGTGTTTGTTGACCTGATTTCTCATATGGACCAAGCCCTTGCCACGCCCACGCACCATACAAACCTTGCAGAATGGCAAACTGTGCTTCGTTCTCGTTCAACAACTTTACGTTCTCACCCGAGCCCGCAGAACTAATAGCCGCCAAAGAAAAGTGCTGCTTAGGCGCAAGCTTAACTTTACTCAATGTCGCTAGAGCAACACCTACCGGATAGTAAGTCCCCCCCGTTGAGGCCGTCGCTAAAATGTAGCTGCGGTCTTCTTGAGCTGAGGCGTTGCTGATAAGGCCCATAGAGGCCATTGCGATTGCTAAAGTTTTAACTAGCTTGTTATATTTCATTGTTACTCTCCATGTAGGATTATTCACGTTATATTTTTGTTAATAACAATGGCTAGATAGCAAACACAATGCCAACTTTTAAGTTTCTGTTTTTATTGAAATTCATTTGAAACACTACCTAAAACAAGCCATTTCTTGCTTATTTACCTACGAATGAATGAGCTATTTTTTGCTTATCCGAAGCCGCAATTAACATCCCTATAAAGGTAGCCAAGTCACACTGTGTTACATTTACGTGATCAATGTTTATAAAATGATAAATATCTGATGAGCAATTTTTTGCTCATTGATTCAGACAACACTTATAATCTCATCATCAATTACGAATCGACATAATCGCTTCGGTTCAACGCATAACGCACCATCTTTTGGTTCAATGTTCGACGGGGTAAATCCAAATCTTGCATCACATCATTGATGCGCCCTTGATAACGCACTAGCGCATCATGAATCACTTTCCGTTCAAAGCTCTGCACTTGAACCGCCAACGGGATGCCTGCCGTTGTAGACTCTGTGACAGAATTGGGGCGACACGCCAAGATATCGCCAACTGTCAGGCTTTCATCCAGTGCAAAACGAATCGCGACATTGCGCAGTTCACGCACATTGCCCGGCCATGCATACGACAACAACGCATAACGATCGGCCTCACTGGCAACTCGGGTTTCATTGTTCGCTTCTTGAGTGAAGTGTTCAAAAAGGATCAAAGCATCGTCTTCTCGTTCATTAAGGGGAGGTAAATGCAGTTGGGCAACGTTCAAGCGATAGAAAAGGTCTTGGCGAAAATCGGGGTGATTCAGTAGATCGCTTTTCGAGGCAGAGACCACTCGTAGATCAACATGTTGTTGCTGATTACCCCCTACGCGTTCGACGACATTATCTTGCAAGGTACGCAGCACTTTGACCTGCATCGACAGTGGCATGCTCTCTATTTCATCGAGAAACACCGTGCCTTTGTCGGCAAATTCAAGCTTACCAATACGTCGCTTGGCGGCACCAGTAAACGCACCTGCTTCGTGTCCAAACAGTTCGCTTTCAAAGAGATTTTCTGGAATCGCGCCACAGTTTAGCGGTACAAACGGATGGGTTTTACGCAGGCTAAACTCGTGCAAACAAGAAGCGACTAGCTCTTTACCGCAGCCGGTTTCACCATAAATGATCACATTAGTATCAATCGAGGCGACTTTTTGTATTTGCTCTCGCAATTCACACATCACTTTACTGCGCCCAATCAGCACCTGCTCAATGCCTTTCAGGTTATCCAGATAGTTCTGACGACTGTTTCTGTCTTGGCCACTTTGATGTTTGTCGACCGCTTCCGATACCGTTTGAGACAAACGTTCTGGGTCGAATGGCTTCTCAATGAAATCATACGCGCCTTGCTGTAATGCTTTCACCGCCATATCGACATCACCATGACCCGTGATCAAGATGACAGGCACGTCTGGCACAAGATGTTTAAAGCGTCCTAGCAGTTCCACACCATCAATATCTGGTAAACGCACATCACTAATGATGGTTTGGAAGTCACCCTGCTCTACCGCGTTTAACGCATCTTGCCCAACCTCAAATGCGGTTACATCGAAGCCCGCTAATTGTAACCACTGGCTGGTTGCTTGACGCACAATTGCATCATCTTCAATCAAAGCTATACGCTGCATAGTTTGGTTCCGCCACTTACATCAGAATAATATCGCCCACGGTATGTAAAAAATCCGCAGACGAAAAGGAGCTAGCTCCCACTTTGAATAACACTCCTTTAACAGTTTTATAATGTTTGTTAGCTTCAACTTGTCTCACTCTCCATTGGCTTAAAAAGCAAACAGAAACCTTGTCAAACCACCAGTTCAAAGGGGCAAGCCACTAGTTTTAAAAGGATTTGATCAGCAATGATGAATAACAATCGATATTGGTTATTCCTATGTGCCTGTTTATTAATTGGTTTGGTTCAGGTAACCACTAAAAGTGGCATAAGCCAATGGAAGCTCGAACAAGCCCAACGCTATGCAGAACAGCGCTTCCTCGGATACATTGCCGAGGCCAGACGTACCCTGAAACGCTTCTATTATCTGCCCTACCTAGTGACGAACGATGAAACCAGTGTGCGTTTCATTGATGGTGAAGCCCGCCTCGAAAAGCGAATTAAGAAGCAGCTGATTCAATTGGACAAAGCCGCTAACACCAAGGGCTGGTATCTGCTTTCCGGCGAAGGTGATTTGTTGGTATCGAGTGTTGAAAGAAGCAAACTGAGTAAAAAGAACGCCAGCACGATTGTGTCTAAGATCCACCAACAAGGTGGTGCGATTTCGGTGGTGACAAAAAACAAAGGCGTGACACCTGATTACTTTATTGCGGCGCCGGTTTATCGAGCCTCCGATGTAGTCGGTATTGTCGCGGTGCAAATCGATTTGTCATTGTTAACCGATCAATGGTTTGCCGATGGTGAAGCGATACTGTTCCAGAACCCTCGTGATCAGTTCTTTCTCTCCAGTGACAACAGGCTGAGTGCCGACTGGTTCAATGACACCTTCAACTCTCAGCCCACAGCGACAAAACGTGAGCTGTATGACCAAACCCATATTCGCGTGTGGCGACTGCAAGATAAAGACTACCTTATCCAATCCATCAAGTTAGATGACCTCAATTGGCGTTTAACCTACCTAACGCCATTAACCAGCCTCAACCAGACCACGAACTGGATCAGTTGGAGTGTGGCGGTTGGCTGTCTTTTCATTCTGCTGTTACTGGTTATTCTTTATCAAAGACGTCAGAAAAAGCTCAGTAATCTGCGAATCCAAAAGCTCATCGAAGAGTCGGAAAAACGACTATCTGGAATGATCAATAAAACCCACGTCGGATTGGTGCTGATCGATAAACATGGTCATATTCACGATATTAACCTGATGGCGAAGAACTACTTTTGCCTTTCTGATTCGATGATTAGCAACATCAAGGCGTGGCAGCTGTTTGAGGCAGGTAATCCGAATTCGACCACGTTGCAGTTACTCAAAAACTTGGAACAACACCAAGAACTGGCCGAGATCACCAGCGTCGAAACCATGGCAAGGCGCAGTGATGGCAGTTACTTCCCTGTTTTGTTCTCTATTAGCTCGTTCCCTTGGCACTCAACGCCTTATTACCTGTGTACGGTGATCGACATCAGTAAGCGTAAGAAAGCAGAAATTGCGGTTCAAAACGCCAATAAGACGCTTCAACTGCGAGTAGAAGAGCGAACCCAAGATCTCAAAGATGCGCAGCAAGAACTGGTGGAATCAAGCAAACTTGCCGCATTAGGGCGTATGTCGAGTGCGATTACTCATGAGCTGAATCAACCGCTTACTGGTCTAAAAACCTTACTTTCAAGTAATCAGTTGCTGATGGAAAGAGGTGAGACCAAGATGTTGAAAGCGAACATGGACTTAGTCATGAGCCTCATCGACAGAATGGCCAACATGACCAGTCAATTGAAGTCCTTCGCCTTTAAAAGACTTGAGAAGCCCTATCCAGTTTCTCTCACCGAGGCACTGCAAGAAACCCTACGAATTCACCAAGCCGAATTAGACAACGTCGATATTCGCGTGCGTGTCGCCTCTAATATTTCGATGGTGATGGGAGAAGAGGCACGACTTCGCCAAGTGCTTGGCAACTTACTTAGAAACGCTGTGGATGCGACGCAGAATCAAACACCCGCGACCATCATTATCAGCGCACACACCGATCAACAACGTGTGATCATCAAGGTGCAAGATAATGGCTGTGGCGTGTCAGAAGACCAACTCGAAACCATTTTCGAACCCTTCCATACCAACAAAAAGATGGGCGAAGGTTTGGGTCTCGGCTTGGCAATCACAGCAAACAACGTGCGAGATATGCAAGGTACCTTGATAGCCAAGAACAACCCAGATCAAGGCATGACATTCACGTTAACCCTACAGAATAGTGATAGTAAGTAATCACTTACGTAAAGCTTAGAATTCACACTCTATTGAGAAGCTAAAACTAAAAAACCGCCCACAAAGGGCGGTTTTGATTCACTGATTGGCGTGTGGCTTATTCGCTAATCCGTAACGGCTTACTCAGCTAACTGCTTCAACAAGAGCTCTGTCGGGCGAACAATCGCGATGATCGATTCATCGTAGATTTTCGCTGATTCAGACAGTATCGCTTGGTAGGCTTTCGCATCTGATGCTCGAACTTTTTCACCCGCTTGTGCTTTAGCAATCAAGGTTAACGCCAAGTCTGCGACTTCCGCGGTTTTCTCGGCGACAATCACAGTTTCTACTGAGGACACATTGCCAGCGAAGACAGTTTTAGCTGCGAGTGCAGACGCTTTCGCTTGCTGATAATGCTCTGCAAGTTGCTCAAGCGCTTGTTGATTACCTGTCGCAACGTCGTTGACCAAATCTTGCATCTCATACACAGCGTAGCTTTCCACTGGCAGTGCATCAACGAAGCGGTTTAGACGCTCGTATTGGCTGTATAAAGTGCCCTTAGGTTCAGTGGAGTTCCACTTTTCCCAGTTGCGCGCATAGTACTGTGCTGGCTCGGTGTACTTGGCAAGCACGCGTAGGTCGTGGATATCTTGGCCTTTTGCAATACGCTTCAACAACATGTCAGCATCCGCGTGATGACGCAGGCCAACCGACACTTCAGACCATGTATCCATCGCTTTCATACGCTTGTACATGCTGCGCTCGTCCGTCAGTTCTGCATCAGACCAGAAGCGCTCTGCAATCGCATAGCTACGTGGCCATAGGTAGTTTTCGACCGTGTGGCTGTCTTTGTTTTCTAGCCACATGGTGATCTCACCGCCTAAAATCAGCTCTTTTTCTTTGTCGGTGAGCTCCGCAGGGTAACCACCGTTTGGCTCAGGGATCACACTGCCTTCAACATCACTGCTCGCAATCACTTCACCTGTGGTTGGCCAACGCACGTTACCCACCAGTTGGTAACTGCCTTCTGCAAAACCCTTTGGATTCAGATTTAGGTTGAACTCGGTGTACGACATGAAGTTATCGAAGTGGCCAACAAAGGTTTTACCGGGCACATAATCAAGGATGAAGATCTCTTCGCGAGACTTGCCGTTGTAATCACTGAATGCGCGGAAAGTGCCGTCTTTCGCTTCAATGATAGTCAGTGTTCCCTTACGTGGGCCGCCTTTTGAACGTGGCTTCTGCCATTGATACGTCACGAACTTTTCGCCACTGTGCAGCTTATCGTCAACAGTGATGCCAGTTGGCATTGGGTCATTGCGATAGTGGTAGCTAGTCGGCTGAGGTTGATCTAGGTAATAACCCGTAGAAAGAATACCTGGGTAGCCCTCTTTCGCCGCACGACCAATGCTGTCGTGCCCTTGCCAGCTTTGAATCACGATCGAAATCGGCAGGTCTTTATGCCAAATCTCATCCCAACCGGTCATCTTCTTGCCGCGCTCTTCGAGCATCTTCTCAACTTTTACATTGAGGTAAGACTGCAGACCACGCTCGCCATCGATATTGTTCTCTTCAATGAACTGTTGGTGCTTTTCGCTGTTTTTCCACTGTGCATAATTCGGCTCATCGCCACCAATGTGGAAGTACTCATCAGGGAACAGCTCAGTCACTTCATCAAACACATCACCTAGCATCTCATAGACTTCTGGGTTCAGTGGATCCATGAGAGGTTCAAACACGCCCCAGCCTCTTTCTTGCTCGTAGTTTTGCCCTTCACCGCCCGACATCAAACGCGGGTAAGCGTGAGCAACCGCAGAAGAGTGCCCCGGAAGAGACACCTCTGGAATAACACGAATACCGAGGTTACGGGCGTATTCCACTAAGTAACGAACTTGGTCTTTGGTGTAGTAATTACCATCAGCGGTTTCAGACCACAGACGCGGCCATGATTCGGTTTGAATGCGAATGCCTTGATCGTCCCAGAAGTGCCAATGGAATACGTTCATCTTCGCCGACGCCATCGCATCTAACTGACGAATCAGCACATCGAATTCAATGAAGTGACGTGAAGTATCGTAAGAAACACCACGCCAGCGGAAACGAGGCTCATCGACAATGGTTACAGCAGGAATATGGTAGCCAGTCGCTGTCGTTTCAACGAGCTGTAAAAGGGTTTCGATGCCGTGAATCGTGCCGTATGGGCTTGCAGAGCTCAGCGTGATTTGTTCACCCTGAGTGGTAATTTTGTAGGACTCTACAGAGTCGATATTTTGTATTTCAGACTTTGGTGCTGCGTCGATATCTATGATCAGGTTCGCTTGGTCTTCGCTATCAACCTGCCAATTTAGAATCGGCACACCCGTCTGGCGCTCAAGGCGATCAATAAAGCGTTTCGCCGTGTATTCAACGCGATCAGAATTAAAGCCTTTGATGTAAACCTTGAAGTTACCGTCGACCTTAACTTGCCCAGCTTGCAGCTCGACCGTTTGTGGGTACGGCATTAAATTTAGATCGGTATTTGGAGCCATTGCTAACGCCATTGGGGACACTACTGAACCTGAAATCAATAGGGATAATATAGTTTTTTTCATTATTAGATTTCCTATATAAATATGGTTCTGTTTTGTTTATCGGAGGCGATTCACAAAACAGAACCATCAGCCACTGCTATTGCTCGTTATCTCTCATTCGAAAGGTTGTTATCGCTAGTTCAAAAGCTTATTGCTCGTTAACAAGAGCGACCGCTTCACGAACCAATACTGCAATCTCATCCCATTGCTCGTTCTCGATCATTTTTGGCGACACCATCCAAGTACCACCGCAACATACAACGCGATCCACTGCTAGGTAGTCATTGACGTTGTGTTTACCGATACCGCCCGTTGGCATTAAAGACACATCAACGTATGGCGCTAGCAGAGACTTCACCATGTTGATGCCACCAGACGCTTCTGCAGGGAAGAACTTCAAGAAGTTAAGGCCAAGCTCTAGCGCTTGCTCGACTTGGCTTGGGTTGTTTACGCCCGGAACGATTGGCATGCCGATTTCTTGGCAACGTTTTACGGTGTTTGGGTTTAGGCCCGGAGCCACGATGAATTCGCTGCCCGACTCTTTCGCTAGGTCAATCTGCGCTGACGTTAATACTGTGCCGGCACCGATACACATCTCTGGGTACGCATCGCGCATCGCACGAATCGCGTCTGCTGCCGCTTCAGTGCGGAATGTCACTTCAGCCACTGGCAGGCCGTTTTCTACCAACACTTTTGCCAGTGGAATCGCGTGTTCAACCTTGTTGATTTGGATAACAGGAATAACTTTGAATTGCTTAAGTTTGTTGATCATTTCTTGAGACATAATAATTCCGCTTTTTATTTTATTTTTTAGTCAGTTGGCTCATAGCGCTCACAGGGATGATTGCGCCAGAGTATTGAATAACGATTGAAGCCAGTTGGTGGCCAAGTTCGGCTGCGTCGGTGGCGCTCTCGCCAGTAAGACGCGCAGCTAAATAACCCGCGGCGAATGAATCGCCCGCCGCGCAGGTGTCGACCACGTTAGAAACACGCGTCGCTGATACATAATTCTCAACAATGTTGCCCTGTTCAACTTGAACAATCTTGCATGGCTCACAGCCACGCTTGATGACGATCTCTTGGCAACCCAAACGAAGGCAGCGTTGTTGAACGTTCTCTGAGTTACTCCATACAAGCAAATCGTCGTCTTCGGTAATCAAGGCGATGTCCACCAGCGGCAGTAACTTGGCGTACCAATGTTGAGCTTGCTTGGTGCTCCAAAGTTGCGGGCGATAGTTGTTATCAAAAATCACCTTGCCGCCTTGGTTTGAGAACACGCTAATGGCTTTGAATAGATGCTCGCGAGAGGCATCATCCAAAATCGCGATACTGATACCGCTGATGTAAACCGCATCGACTTGCTTCTCTGTCAGGGCGATTTCAAGCTTATTCAGGTTGTCAGCTTGCTTGTTTAAGTTATCGATTTGAAAGTAAGATTTTACTGCCGCATCGTTGCGCCAGTAGTGAAAATGTCGCTCACCCGTTTCATCGGTTTCGACCATGTAGAGTCCAGGAAGCTTGCTGGCGATGCGTTCGACGAAATTGGTTTGAATACCTTCTAACTGCCAGCTATCAATCATATTTTGAGACAGTTCATCGCAACCAAGTCCAGTCGCGTAATGAACAGAGAGGTTTTGATGTTGGGTTAAGCGAGAAAGGTAAAGCGCGGTATTGAGCGTGTCACCGCCGAATTTTTTGGTTAATGGAGAGCCGCTAATTTCGACCATGCACTCGCCAAAAAAAGCAATATTGAAGTTAGAAGATGCAGGCATAGCAGATCCTAAAATAGAGAGATAAATGGGGAAGAAGGCTCTACCGACAAGCAGAGCCTGAGCTAGCTAAACCACTCCACAACTTGTTGTACTGAATTTGTTGTACTAACTAGCTGTGGAGCGTTTTAGATTAGCTTGTTTGATTAGCAGGACGTTGAGAAGACGCTTCTTCTTCAAGCACACCTGAGTCTGACAATTCCATCTCCATCAGAGCGCGCTCGTCATCAAGAATTGCTTTCGCCATTTCAGGTGTCACTTGGTTAGCCGGAGTACATAGGCTCACAACCACACCAGCCGTTAGGGCCACTAGACAAGAAGGAATCACAGGGTTACCCCAGAAAGCCGTGTAGTCTGCGTTTAGCATTACAACAAATGAAGCCACAGATGCACCCGCTAGAGTAGCAAGCGCACCCTGCCAGTTATAACGTTTCCAGAATCGACCCAACATACCGCACACAAACATGCCCGACATTACGGTTGAAATCATTTTCGTGATGTAGCCAATGATGTCGTTTGACGTTAGTGCGAACAACAGTGCAAAACCAATCACCACAATCAGTGCCAAGCGAGAATAGTTCACCATTGACTCTTTGTTTGGTACGCGGCCCGTGAACATCACGTAAACATCACGAAGTAGGATAGAAACACCGGCTATCGCATCTGAGCTTGCGCTCGACATCGTTGCAGAAAGACCCGCGATAAGAACAATCATGCCAACGCCAACCGGAAGGACCGTTGCAGCTACGTAAGGGAACGAGTAGTTCGCGTTATCCAATGTTGGGTCAATGGCATGTGCTGCCATACCGATGATTGCAGGGATGATTGAGAAGAAAAGGTACAACACACCCGATGCAACAAATGAGCGACGAACCGTTGATACATCTTTACCTGAGTAGATACGCTGACGGAATGAAGGCGTCGCCAGTACACCTACACCAATAACCACAGCCAGAGAAACAGCAGGCAGAAGACCCAGTTTATCGATTGCTAAAAAGCTTGTAGCAGCAGGGTCCATTGCAGCGTAAAGGTTATCCATGCCGCCGATGTAATCAACTGACATTACCGCCATCAAGATGAAGCCAGCAAAAAGAATGATAGCTTGAATGGTATCGGTCCAGACAACCGCGGTGTAACCACCGATCACCACGTAAATAGTGAATGCCGCTGCAATAATGATTTTCGCTAGGTTGAGATCGATGTCTGCAATCCACGCTAAGTACATGCCGCCACCTAGAATGTGGGCGCCTAACCAACCAATTGAAGCGACAAAGATCAGTACACCTACAACGTTTTTCACGATGCGGTTAGCGCCAACATAGTAAGCCAGTTCTTCACTCATGGTCATGAAATTCAATTTACGAACCGGAGCAAACCAAAGTGCAAGTAATAGGATGCCTATCGCACCACCAATGCCGTACAGAGCACCTGCCCAGCCATTTGCGTAGCCGAAGCCAACCGCACCCATACTTGAACCCGTACCGACCATCGTCGCTACTGTTGTGCCAAGTACTAAGAACATAGGTAGGCCACGGCCACCTAATAAGAAATCTTCGCCAGATTTTTGATTACGCGAGACAAACCAGCCTAACCAAATTAAAAATAATACGTACACGCCGAAGCCTGTAAGAAAAAGTGTGCTGTTCATTTGACACCTCTCAGTGAAATATTGAGTTCATTCCTGAACTTTATTTATGATTCATTCATTTTATATTTCATATAATTACTTTATTGATTCTATCTTTTTTAATTAAAGTAATTTTTATAAATGTAGGGTGAGAGTATTAAAGGATAATAACAGGGATGACTACCCCCTAATACTCTCTAAGTAGGTAATTGTGATTAGGTTATTACTATCCGCGATCGGCGCGGTAGCAAGTCACATCTACTTCAACCTTCACGTCTACAACTAAGTCGCAAACCATGCAGATACGGGCCGGTGGGTTAGCACCGAAGAACTCTTTGAATACCTTATTAAAAGATTGGAAGTAACGAGAATCCGTTAGCACAACCTTTACGTGCATTACGTCTTCTAGGCCGTAGCCCGCTTCAGTCATGATATCGACACAGTTTTGGATCGCTAGGCGAGACTGGTCAACAATGCCACCCTCAACCACTTCACCATCTGTCATCGGTGTCTGGCCAGAAACGTATAGGAAACCACCTGCTTCAGTTGCACGTGCAAATGGTAAATGTTGTCCGCCTGTACCTGTACCGCCTTCAACACCGTAACGTTTAATAGTCATTTTTTAACTCCACTTATTTATAGATACTATTGGGTTTATAGATAACATTGGCTTTATAGATGAAACAGTTTCTATTCCAATATATTTAAATTAATTCGCCGTTTTTATAATAACCTGAATTTAATAAATAATTTAAACTCTAGTTTCGGTAAATAAAAACGCCTGAACGATTATTTCTTACTTTTCCTTGCTGGTAAGTTAACTCACCATTTACAAATACACTTTCTATTCCTTCAGCAACTGAAATAGGATTTTCAAATGTTGCTGTGTCTTTAATATTCTTTGGATCAAATAAAACTAAATCAGCAAAGGCACCACAGCGAACTTCGCCTCGGCCCGCTAAGTTGTAACGCTGCGCCGACATTCCGGTCATCTTGTGAATCGCTTCTGGCAACGAGAACAGTTTTTCGTCTCGGCAATAGTGACCTAGCACTTTCGGGAAGGTGCCCCACAATCTTGGGTGTGGATGCGGGTCATTTGGTAAACCGTCTGAACCGACCATGGTCAGTTTGTATTTCAATACGCGCTTTACGTCGTTCTCATCCATGCAGTGATAAACCGCGCCCGCTGGTTGAAGCGCTTTTGCTGCGTCCATCAGGGAGAGATTCATTTCATCAGCAATCTGCTTAAGCGTTTTGCCTGCATGTTCTGGTTTTGCTTCAGACCAAGTGATGAAGATGTCAAAATCGTCGGTCACTTGTTTCAAATCTAATGTCGAAGAACTCGCTGAGTATGGGTAACAGTCGCAAGACACATCTTGGTGCTCAGAAACCTTGTCCATTAAGTCGAGTACTTCAACGGTTCTACCCCAATTGCCCGCACCTGCACATTTTAGGTGGGAGATAACAACCGGCACTTTCGCGTATTGTCCTGTCTCAAACGCCTCTTCCATCGCGCTTAAGATCTCTTCAAATTCGGTACGCATATGCGTGGTATAGATGCCGCCGTGACCAGAAAGCACTTTCGCTAACTGCATCACTTCGTTGGCATTCGCTTGTTTCGCGCTTGCGTAAGCCAAACCCGAGCTCAAACCTAATGCGCCTTGCGCCATCGCTAAATCAAGGTTGGTTTGCATCGCTGCGATTTCGTCTTCGCTTGCAGTGCGCTGCAGGTCGTCCATCACTTGGTTACGCAATGTCGTATGGCCGACTAATGCTGCTACGTTTACTGCGGGTTGAGCTTGCTCTACCGCTTGTGCATACGCGGCGAAAGTTGGGTATTTAAAGTCAGCTTGTGCGCCTAAAAGATTCATTGGGTCAGGTGGATCGCCAGCCAAAACGGTTGGTGATGCGCTGATACCACAGTTACCAACAATCACGGTTGTGACACCTTGACTAATCTTAGGCAGGCAGTCTGGGTAACGAATTACGTTGGTATCGTCATGTGTATGTACATCGATAAATCCAGGAGCCAATGCTAAGCCTGCTCCCTCAACCAACTGGCCACAATCTTCGTGATCGATTTGACCAATTTCGGCTATTTTTCCATCTCGGATTGCTACATCGGCACAAAACGATTGTTCGCCGGTGCCATCAAACACCTCTACATTTTTAATTATCGTATCGAACAACATTTTTCACTCTCTCAATCCACTGTGTTGATGGAGCTATATTAGAAATTCAGCCGATTATTTTCAGTGACAAAACACACATAATATTTTAATTTGTGTGATAGTTTCTACCACAAAACAGATTGTGGATATATTTAAACATTAAATAACAACAACTTAAATCATTTTAGGAATCAGCAATGAAACATAACCCTGCACATAAAGATGTTATAAAGTATCAAAACGATAGTTTTGTCTTGACTGAGAAAGGCCAAAAAGGGAGAGCAATATCACAATCTGAGAACGGTATTTACCGACTGGTTGATGAAGATATTTCGCTCCCGGTAGCAATTATCAAACAATCCGCCTTAACCAATAACCTGAATTGGATGCAATCATTCGCCGATCACCATCAGGTTAAATTGTCGCCACATGGCAAAACCTCCATGACACCTGCTTTTTTCCGCCAACAGCTAGAAAATGGCGCTTGGGGTATTACAGTAGCAACGCCTGCACAGGCAGAAGTTGCCGCTATGGCGGGTGCAAAACGAATCATCATGGCCAACCAATTGGTGGGTAAAACCAACATGGCGATCGTTGAACAGCTTATTCGCGAGTTTGATGTCGATTTTTACTGTTGTGTGGATTCATCGGTAAACGTGCAACAACTTAACCAATATTTCACCAATACAAAGCAAACGCTAAAGGTACTGATCGAGTTTGGTGTACCGGGTGGTCGTTGTGGATGTCGTTCACCACAAGAAGTTCTAGAACTGGCTCAATTCATCCAAGACACACCTGCCCTTTCGCTCGCGGGTATTGAGGTGTATGAAGGTGTGATTCACGGTGACAACGCAGAACAAGACATTCGCACCTTCTTGAAACAGGCGCTGACTTCGGTCGAAAGCCTCGCGTCAGATGGCCTAATTGCAGGGCAACCTATCATCACGGGCGCTGGTTCTGCTTGGTATGACGTGGTTGCAGAATGTTTGGCGAACCTAACCGATTACTTGGCGATCATCCGCCCGGGCTGCTATGCCATTCACGACACAGGCATTTACCTAGACGCACAAAGCAAGGTGTTGCAGCGTGCCCAAGCAAACCAAGGTTACGCGTGTGAATTGGGTGGAGATCTGGAATCGGCACTTGAAGTATGGGCTTATGTTATCTCTCGTCCTGAGCCAACCAAGTTAGTGGTTGGGCTAGGCAAGCGTGATGTGGCCTTTGATGCAGGTTTACCGATTGCCGAGCGCGGCTATCGCAATGGTGAAGCTATATCAGTGAAAGGCTTAACCTCTACTGCGGTGATGGATCAGCATACCTTTGTTGAAACTGACGGTTCTTCTGAGATTGAAGTGGGCGACATGATTGCTTTCTCCACCTCACATCCGTGTTTAACCTTCGACAAATGGCGCTACATTGCCATCAGCGATGACGACCATCAGGTAACAAACTGGGTGGAAACCTGTTTCTAAATCGAATTCTCGATAAGCTAGAATCAGCGAAACAATAAGATATACTAACGGGGCTAAGCTTTAGCGACCAATGACTAGGTATTAGCAAATAGCCCCATCAACAAAGGATCAGGATTCTTGAGTTTAGAAGTAGATATCATTTCACAGATAACGGAGCGTTTTCCCGTACTTCGTGATGCAGAGAAAAAAGTCGCCAAGCTGATCATGGACGACATTGATTTTGCTGCCAATGCCAGCATTACAGAACTTGCTGAGGGTGCTCAAGTCAGTGAAGCCACCATCACACGTTTTGCTAAAGCGATCGGCTGTAACAACGTGCGTGATATGAAGATCAAGCTTGCTCAGACACTAACCGTTGGCCAGCGCTTTATCCTCGAGCCTGTTGACCAAACGGGTTATCAAGGTATCTACGAATCGATCAAGCAGAGCCTAGACATCAACCGCACTCTGTTCAAAGAGCAAGACGTTGAAACCGCAGTCAGCTGGCTGCATAACGCCAGACAGATCATTGCTATTGGTATGGGTGGTGGTTCAACCATTGCTTCTCAAGAGCTGCAACATCGACTGTTTCGTTTAGGCTACCCAGTGGTGTCGTACAACGATGGCTTAATGTCACGTATGGTTGCTGCCACGGCCGATGCCAATGACGTGATGGTGATGATTTCCGCGACCGGTTTTACACCAGTGATCACTGAAACGGCAGAGCTGGCCAAGCAGTATGGACTTAAGATCATCGCGATTACCCCACAAGACACACCGCTGGCAAAGATTGCGGATATCTTGTTGCCCATCAAGCATATGGAAACCGACTTCATCTACAAACCATCGGCTTCTCGCTACGCTATGTTGGCGTTAGTGGATGTGCTTTCTATGGGGATTGCTGTCAATCATAAGAATCGCTCGCGCGACAAACTGCGTCGCTTGAAGGTTGCGCTCGATTCCTACCGAGGCGGTGGCGATAGACAGCCTCTCGGTGATTAAACGTTACCGAAACCAAGCTTCTCGCAGCTAGTACACCACAAACTAAATCTGAATAAAAAAGCCCCGCTGTATTCACTCAATTGAGTCGATACTGCGGGGCTTTTTTAGTTGTGGTTTCGGGGAATTACTCGCCTACGTCAATTGAAGCTAAGATAAACTCAACTCGTTCTTCAACAGATAATTTAGGTACTTCCACCAGCTGATAACCAAACTGAGTATAAGCTGACACCATGTTTTCGTAGGTGGCGATCGCTTCGCCGAAGTCTTGTTTACGTTCTTGATCATTGATGAAAATCGAATCCCAAGGCGGGAAGATAAACACCTTGCTGTTGTATTCAAGTCCATTACAGCTATTCAGCAAAGATTGAGGAATAGGCAACGCCTCTAACAAGCTGTAACCGTATGAATCCACGATGCTTCTATCAAAGAAAACAGGCTGTTCACTCGATTCGAACGCTTGATAATTGGCTAACTCTTCTCGCACCATTTCATCGCGAAATGCTACTTTGTCTAACCATGGCAAGGCACTTCCTTGCTGCTCGACTTGCAGCTGAATCACTTTACGCCCGACTTCTGCTGCGCAGCGATAGCCCTGGCTTTTAAAAGCGTCGATAACCGAGGTTTTGCCAGATCCCGGCCCACCGGTAAATACGATTAGATTGTTCAAATAGACCTCTTCAAAGGGGGGAAAATAACGAATCGGGCCTAATGAAACCCAAGTTAACGAATCAAGGAAAGAATGGACTTAAATTCTGGTGCGCGGCAATCTTTCACTAGCTCGTATAAGCTCATTTCCAATCCTGTGATTTCGATACCAGCATCCATTAGTCGACGGATTGCCAGATCTTTGTTGAGTGCCGTTCGTGAGCTAATACAGTCACCAACTACCTGAACCTTGTACCCAAGTTCCAACAACCCCATTGTGGTTTGATAAACACAAATGTGAGCCTCAATACCACACACTAACCAAGTATCCACGTCCTTGGCTTGCACCGCCTCAACAAACTTAGGCTCATCACACGCGTTGAAGGTAAATTTTGGTATCGGCTTAGCATCACTCAATAGGTCATTCAGTTCGTCGACCGTCGCACCTAGCTTCTCTGGGTTCTGCTCCAAACGAATAATTGGCAGCCCCAAAACCTGCGCTCCTCGAACTAGCTTTCCGCAATTAGCAATCAGCGTATCGCTCTCATCAACAAGGCGTGCGAGCTTGCCTTGTACGTCCACAACCACCAAACCTGTATGTGCTCGGTTTAACATCCGACTCTCCTTGTCATGATTAGAATCAGCGTACTGCTTTGCTCTCAATAAACACCGAAATAAATACTACAATAGAACAAATGCAATATTTATTATGTTTTATTTTTCAATCAGTTAGATAAAACCAATTTCACTTCAACTTTAAAAAACATCGTTTTATTTAGCAAATTTAACCATTTGTCAATATATGAATTTTATTTATAAACAATATAACCAACAAATATTTCGTTAGCTCTTGATAAATCAAGGGGCGCAGGTAATCACGTTATCAATGAAAAAATAGGTTTCATTTGTGAGGGTTTTATAAATCAATCATCAGCGATACCGTGATTTGCATCACAGGATGAGTAAACAAGGTATTATCATGAAAAAATCAGCATTAGCACTCGGCTTAATCGGTTTAGTTTCACTTCCAACTTTTGCAGCAGGTATCGATGGTGGCGCATACGTAGGTGGCGGACTTAGTGCCTATCAAGGTTCCGATACGGATGGAGCACCAAGTCTGGATTCAGACGGCATGGGCTACAACCTATACGGCGGTTACCAATTCAACCGTATCGTTGGTGTGGAACTTGGCTACAACGACTATGCAGATTACAAGAACAGCACAGACAAGCTTTCACCAACGTCTATCTCTGTATCAGCAAATGTCGGTTACACGTTCGACAACACCATTCGCCCATTTGTACTAGCAGGTTTAAGCTCAGTCGACCTCAATGCGAATAGCGGCGCTGGCTACAATGATGATAGCGGCACCGGCTTCCACTTTGGTGTTGGTGTTGAATACACACCAGTTGAGCACTTAACACTTCGCCTAATTTCGCAAGCTGATGCGGTTAGTGTAGATGATTACTACATTGGAAATAATAGTTCATTCAAAACTGATGACCATACGCTGGCGTTCAACAGTGTGAGCTTCGGTGGTTCATACGACTTCTAATATTCTCCCCAAACGACTAAGTCGTAAGTAAGTAGCTCCAATTCACTTTGCTACTCTGCCCTGTGATAAGGCAGCACAGTAAAGTGAATTTTTTGTATCTATGTAACGATTCAACTTACAAAGCCATACAGTAATGAGCAAAAGACTCAGGGATAATTGTCAACAACGGTCGAGAGACCAAAAACCAATAACGATTAAAAATCGACAGTGACCGACAATCACATTTGAAGACATGACAGAGTGAGTAACAAAGATGAACAAGATAACAAAATCAGCATTAGCACTGGGTTTAATCAGCGCAGTTTCTCTTCCAGCTTTAGCAGCAGGTACTGACGGCGGTGCTTACATTGGTGGCGGTCTTGGCATATACCAAGATTCTGATACCGATGGTCAGGGCAGTTTAGATTCAGACGGTATGGGCTACAACCTATATGGCGGCTACCAATTCAACCGCATCGTAGGTGTTGAACTTGGCTACAACGATTACGCAGACTACAAAAAAGGGACTGCAAAACTGTCTCCAACGTCTGTTTCTTTGTCAGCAAATCTTGGTTACACATTCGACAACACAATCCGCCCATTCGTATTGGCTGGTTTAAGCTCTGTTGACCTAAACGCAAATAAGAGTGCTGGTTACGCTGATGACAGCGGTACGGGTTTCCACTTTGGTGTTGGTGTTGAATACACACCAATCGAGCATCTAACACTACGTCTAATTTCACAAGCAGACGCAGTGAGTGTTGAAAACGACTACGGCTTTAAGAAAGAAGACAAAACACTTGCCTTCAGCAGCATTAGCTTCGGTGGCTCATACAACTTCTAATGTAATTGAACCACATAGAATAAGCTGAACATACTAATTCACTTTGCTGTTCCACCTTGTCATGAAGGTCTCTCAGTAAAGTGAATTTTTTGTATCTACACACCTTAGCGTCATTTCACTTTAGCCAGTTTATCGCTCAGCGCCTTCTATTTGAGCTTTATGCATTGATATTAGAGCTTTCTTGGTAGCGAGACTAAAATAAAGGGATAAGTGACACAGGAAGACAATACCTATGAATCTACCACGCTTAAACATGTCGATAAACAAACTCCCTTTCGTTTTGGCAGTGTATTACCTGCTTGTCATTAACTTGCCTATCTCACGCGAACTGTTCAATATTCTTAGTGCCTCACAAGCCGAAAGCATTGGGTTTATCATCTCGATCCCATTTTTCTTTCTCGCCGCATTCAACTTTATCTTTCAAGTATTCAACTGGCCGATATTCGCCAAAGCTTTTTTTATCTTGTTACTACTTACTTCCTCTTTAGTCAGCTACAGCATGTTCAACTACGGCATTTTTGTAGACTATGGAATGATAGAAAACGTCTTCGAAACCAACAGCGGAGAGGCTGCTAGCTACCTAAGCAGCTATTCTATTTTATGGTTTGTTCTGATGGGAGGAGTCCCGTCACTGCTGCTTTTATTTACGGATCTTGAAAAAGAATCTTGGAAAGATTTTGCTATTTGGAAGGCGATTGGATTGCTCTCTTCGTTGATTGTCATAGCGATTATTGCTGGACTGTTTTACAAAGATTATGTGTCGATTGGTCGTAATAACTCTCATCTTAAAAAGATGATCATTCCGACCGAATACGTCGCTTCAACCGCAAAATACATCAACAATACTTACATCAAAGAACCGATTCCTTACCAAGAAATCGGCTTAGATGCGCAGCTAAAACCAGAAGCTAAACAAGCTGAAAAACCAACCTTATTGGTGTTTGTTCTTGGTGAAACAGCACGTGTATATAACTACCAATATTATGGCTATGAGAAAGAAACCAATGCTCATACCAAACCCTATAATCCGATCTTTTTCTCTGATGTTCAGTCATGCGGAACAGCCACTGCGGTTTCTGTGCCGTGTATGTTTTCTAACATGAACCGAAGTAACTACGATCGCGACAAAGCCTACAACCAAGATAACGTAGTCGACATTATGAACCGCGCGGGCATTCACTCTATCTGGCGAGAGCACGATGGTGGAGACAAGGCGGTCGCACATCGAATCAAAGAGATGACTCTCGTCGCCAAAGACAGCGACCCGCTGTGTAATAAAGATGTGTGCTATGACACAGCCATGCTAGAGAACTTCGAAAAAGATACTCAAGATCTTAAACAAGATAGCATCATTTTCTATCATATCTCCGGATCTCACGGCCCAACTTACTTTGAGCGATACCCAGAAGATCATAAGAAGTTTGTGCCAGACTGCCCACGTTCTGATATCGAAAACTGCACCAAAGAGCAAGTAGTCAACACCTACGACAACACCATCTTGTACACGGATTTCTTTCTCTCACAGGCTATTCAAAAGCTAGAGAAACTCACCGATAAGTACAATGTCGCGCTGATGTACATTTCCGATCACGGAGAATCATTGGGAGAAAATGGCGTCTACTTACACGGCATGCCTTATTCATTGGCACCGAAAGAGCAAACCCATGTGCCTATGATCCTATGGATGTCTGATGGTTTCGCCGAGCAGAAAGGGATAAACCAAACCTGCTTGAGAAAGGCAGGCAAAGAACAGAGCTTCTCCCAAGACAACCTGTTCGACTCTTTACTCGGCCTAATGGATGTACAAACTAAAGAATACCGAGAGAACCAAGATATTTTTGCTGCGTGTCGGTAGTGCTTTTGCTTATGTAAACCATCGGAAAACTCGAGTTGCCTGAACAAGCTCTCCTCAACTTCTCCTAAAAAGAAAAGACCTCGGTCTTTTCTTTTTTTTCGTCGCTAACATGGAGCCAGAGTGCTAATTTATAACGATGAAACAATGAGCTACATTTAATAGACACAATAATAGAAGAGTACGTCGTGCTCCAAAGACCAACCTGTCTTATTAGACTTTATCTCACTCACATCGATCATTGAACTTACCAAGATTAAGCTCAGTTCAATACGGCACCTGAATGGCGCCACAATATCAATGTTTACGTCATATCATTAAGGACAAATGAATGGACGCTTTCATAATTTCAAGCTGGCAATTTTCTGAGGGTGTGGCACATGAACACACCACCAGCCCAGCCTCATTCGAGCAATCAACTTGGTATCACTGTCAAAGAGATGCTGACGGTTTGAGAGAATGGCTCCACAGTAATACGGTTCCAAATGCCATCATCGATTCATTACTCACCGATGACACCCGTCCTCGGTTCGAACAGTTTGGTCACGACTGTTTTTTGATGATTCTGCGAGGTATTAATCTAAACGAAGGTGCTAACCCTGACGACATGCTTAGCCTACGCATCTTATGGTACAAAGGCACTTTAATATCGACACGCAAAGTTCCTTCAAAAGCGGTCAGTAATCTGATATCTGATCTCAAACAAAACCAAGGCCCGACATCATTACCTGATGTATTACTGGGCATGATACGTGGAATCAACCACAGTATTTCAACCTTCCTAGTACCCGTCGAACTCTTGATTGACGAGTTAGAATCTAAATCCAATATCGACATAAGATCCATTAACGCTCTGCATTCAAGGCTACTTAGACTAAGGCGCTATTTGAAGCCACAGAAATACGTTTTTGAGGACTTAATGAGTGACCTGCCTGCACCATTGAGTAAGCACAACAGTCATATAAAGAACAGCCTTGATACCATCCTGAGAATTAATGAGTCTGTTGAGTTTTACATCGAACAAATTAATGTATTTTTAGCGAGCCTAAGTCAGCAACAAGCTGAAAAAATGAATAGAAATACGTACCTATTTTCTATCATTGCGGGTATTTTCCTCCCTGCTGGGTTTTTCACCGGTTTGCTGGGTGTCAATATTGCAGGAATACCCGGAACAGATAACCCAATAGCATTCCCACTATTTTGCGTTGGGCTGCTCGTGGTCATAGCGGCAGAGGTCATTATTTTGAAAAAATTGAGGTTTATTTAATGGTTGAGTTTTTGCAATCCAATATGTGGCTTAAACAAGTGGGTTTAGGTTTACTTCTTATCACTGTTTATTGGGTGATAAAACGCTTGGGGAAAAACTGGATAGAAACATTAGCGGAAAATAAGCGCGTCGAATTGAAGCGAAAGCAGTTCGTGATTAAGTGTTTCAATATCGTTCTGTTTCTACTCTTCATCGCTGTGTTTACGATTGTTCTTAACTTGGGTTTTGGTGATATTTCGCTGTTTTTATCATCCATATTTGCGGTGCTGGGTGTCGCTTTATTCGCGCAATGGTCGATTCTAAGTAACCTCACAGCCAGTGTACTAATATTTTTCGTCTTCCCTTATCGCATTGGCGACAGAGTAAGAGTCGCGGAGAAAGACGAAGACATCAGCGGTGTGATCATCGATATCACCATGTTCCACGTTATTCTTCGACACAGTTCGGGCAACATCATCACCTACCCTAATAACCTGATCCTACAAAAAGGCGTGATAAAGGTATTAGTTGAGCCTGAGTTAAAGAGTGAAACTGTCGATACAAAACTCATCAAAGCTGAAGACTCAGGAAAGTAATGCGCCCTATCCAACGTCCCAATCAATAAGTTCAGCAGAGGGCAAAATATCTTGCCCTCTTTCAATTAACATCAGCTCTTCTGTTAACACCCACACACCTTTCAAAACTGTCGTTTTTATTCAATACCGGCCTCAAGCCGTCGCCTACAATTGCTGTCATTGAAACGTGGCTCAGCTAATCAATTATCTCATCGTCAATTGACGTACCTGAGAACAAGATGACGACCACGCACTCTACCGAATCAAGACAGCAGGAATTCAAGCGATGTTAGACATCAAAAAAATCTCAACACTTAGCGACTTAAACGAATTTAAAACGGCTTACTTTGCTGAGTCAACAGCGCCACTCGATGGCATGTGACACTTTGGCTTTGTGCCAATGTCTGACCATTTTGGTTTTTACGAAAACGGTAATCTTGTCGGTTATTGCGTATTGAATGGCGAAGGCTACTTACTTCAGTTCTACCTAGCACCAACAGCCAGTACTCATATTGAAGACTTGTTCCCCTTAATCGTAGAGAACAACAGCTCTGTGATTGGTAATGTGAAAGGCGCATTCGTGAGTACGGCTGAGCCACAATATTTATCACTGTGTGTCGACAACACAGAGTCATTTAAAGTGAATGCGATGATGTACCGCCAAAACTCTCAAGCCAGATCTGATTGTGATTCAGACCGCATTGAAGAGATAGAGATGAGCCTCGCGACAGAAGAACAACTGGAGCAGTTCGTTGAGTTTGCTTCATCAGCGATTGGCGCGCCAAAAGAGTGGCTCACCGGTTACTACAGCAACTTAATTGCTCGCCAAGAGCTATGGGGCTACATAGAAAATAACCATGTTCTAGCAACCGGAGAGTGTCGTAAGTTCGATGAGCATCAAACACAGTTTGCCGACCTAGGTATGATTGTCGCACAACAAGAACGCGGTAAAGGCTTAGCAACGCGTGTTCTTAACTTTCTAAAGCAGCACGCTAATAGCCAAGGGGTAGAAGCTATGTGCTCTACGGAAAGTAGTAATATTGGCGCACAAAAGGCCATCACACGCGCTGGGTTATCATCAAAGCATCGTATCTTGCAGTTTAATTTTAGCGAATTAAAGGAAACTGATTAGCCTTGATTCGGATTAACAAACATCAAGACTAAGTTCTAACAATAGATACTGATAAAAACTGTCACCTCCAACGATATCCACATATAGTTGGAGGTGACAGTCATCTGAAATAGAAGGTCTAATGATCAATTGGTTACAGTCTCCAAAATCCCCTGTAGTTGCTCAGTTCATTGATTGCTACTGGCTGATTGAAAAGACGCCCGACGCTCAAACTCATCAATTTCCGATACTCAATCCCGATCCATCAGCACACCTGATCTTATCGCCAAGCGAGCAAGCGTATCACTACACTATTGAGCAAAAAATCGATCAAGACGTTGGTTGCCATCTACTGCTGCCACACCATAAAGCCATCGAATTGGATCACTCGAAGCCCTTTGTTCACTTGGGCATTAAATTCCATGTCGGAGCCTTGTATTCATTGGCTCTCCCAGATTGCCCTCACCCTAGCTTGGACAGGGTGAGTCCAGTCAATCTCGCAGGTTTGCTAAACAAGCCAAACGTCGATGCAACGTCACTGATCAAGCTCGCTCAAACCGATGTTGAGGCCTGCTGTCAGCAGTTAGATGATTTGCTGCTTCCTTGGTTATCGACAGCTAAAACGGATAGGCATAGCGAACTCACACGTAAGGTGTTGGCTGTGCTTGGTTCGACGCCGATTGCAGAGCTTGGCGACAAGCTGTTTTGCTCGCAAAGAACATTAGAGAGAAGCTTCAACAAGGTAACAGGGCTGACATTAAAACAGTGCCAATCGATGAACAAGCTCGAAGCAATGCTGGAATACTTGTATAAGCGAAATTTGGATGACATCGACTGGATGGACGTCGCCTTTCAATTTGGGTTTAGCGACCAACCGCACCTGATTCGTTACCTAAAGAAAACCATCGGTCTAACACCCAATACTTACGCTAAACAAGGCGGTTTAACTATTGATGTTTATGGTGGAGTGAGATCGGACTAACCCACCCTTTACCCATCAAGCACTCTCTGTCTTTTGTGTCCCATTAGTAGCAAGTTTTATTGAGTTTAGATTTGCGACTAAATATACTGGGGACACCATCAAACGGAGGACAAAAATGAATAATAAAAACAAACATATAGTTTTAATTCATGGTCTATATATGCCTGCGTTGATCATGCAATATCTGGATAGAAACTTCAAAAAACGCGGCTTTACAACGCACAAGTTTGCCTACAACTCGCTGCGTTTCCCTTCTGCAGCCAAACGCCTCAATCGCTTCGTGAATGCTCGCTTTGATGAGTACGATGAGGTCTACTTTTTTGGTCACTCACTGGGTGGCTTGCTAATTCGCCACTACTTTAAGTTCTACCAGCCCGACTTTGCAGACACCTGCATTATTACCGCAGGCACACCGCACAATGGGGCAACCATCGCCAAAACGCTTTCGAATCATGGGCTTGGATTTATATTTGGTTCGAGCAAAATGATCTTAAGCGATGGCCTGGGTGACTACGACATTGATGTGCCGATTGGCGTGATTACAGGCACTTACGACGCCGGAGTTGGACGTATTGTACTGGGAAAAAATCCGGGGGATGGCACGGTAACACTCGAAGACGCAAACCTGAGAGGGGCAACGGATACTTACGCTCTCAAACTCAACCACACGGCGCTTGTCTACTCCAAGGAAGTCGTGGCACTGTCGGCTCAGTTCATCGAACACAGAGCTTTTAAGGACGCTTCATAGCTTTTGCGTTAGCTGTTTTCCGTTAACTTTTGTGCGCGTTAGCTCGTGTATCTAGCTCTGGTTCTCTTATTACTGTTTTCTTACTTCTGGTAGACGGATACAAAGATAGATAAAAACAAAAATACCACTCTGCGATAAGAGTGGTATTCAAAGATTCATTGCTAAAGTGAGTGCTTGTTATACTTTCTATACTTGTTACAGACGATTCACTCGCGTTGGTAAAAACACCTCACCCAACATGCATCGCACCGAACCACCACCGATGTCTTCGATCGTTTTCACGTTAAATGGCAGCAGCTTTCCGTGTGTCGAAAGCTGAGCTAACTGAGCTGGAGAAAATGCATCGTAAGCCGATTGAGACATCGCAATCACCTTATCGCCATTCACCGTCTCCAGTTGCAGAATATTGCCGCAGAATCGGTTCATCTGATCGATCGAGATCGAGATAACTTGCTTGTCTTTGGCAAGAGATTTCACCACAAAGCGGCGTTCAAACTCAGGAATCACTTCATCACAGATCACGCAGAAGTTATCACCAATCGCCATCATCACATTGGTGTGATAAATCGGCTGACCAGACGGTAATGCCGTTTGGAACGAAACCACGCGAGAATAACCAATACGCTTCGCATAATCTTCTAATACTTCACGGTCGCAACGCTGAGAAAGCGCCGCATAGATCGTCTTATTGATGTGATCGATAACCATCACACCGGTGCTCTCTAGATAAGAACCTTGAGCAACGTACGACTCCATAGACTCACTGTGGTTAACAATGCGACCAGACGCTTCCAACACTTCAATAAGAGCAGTAGGCTTAACTTCATGCTGACGGTTTTCACAGGCCATAGGGAAAGTGAATAAACTTCCATCACTACAAGTACTGAACCAGTTGTTTGGGAACACTGCGTCAGGGGTTTCGACACCCAATTCTGGGTAATCAAACTCTACAACTTGCACACCTTCTTTACGCAACGAAGCCACCATAGCCTTAAATTCGGCCATCGTTTCTAGCTTCACCTCAGCTTCAGTCAGATTGACTCTGTGCTGAAACTCGTTATCACGTGCTGTTTCTTCGTTAAATCGAAACTCTTTTGGCGGAACCATAACAACGCAATTGGCGTTTTGAACATTAGTAATATGAAGTGATTTTTTGTGTAGGTTTAACATTTCAACCGTCCCTATCTTTTATTTACCTCAGAATTGTAAACAACTTGTTACGACAAGATTCACTGAAAATAATAATGATTTGAATATTTATCCCAAACAATCACTGCAGATCTTAGATTAATCGGTAATTTTTACTGCTAGATAACAGCACATCAGAAAGAACCAACTGTATGCATATTCGTTAAGTCGCTTTATGGATAAATATTCCGATTTCATTTTCTCGCTCACCACGAGTTTTGGTTACAATTCAATCCATTTAACGTTAGGATTATCATCGTTGCATAACCATCACTTACGTTTGAAATAAGCTTAACTTTTCCTGTCTAATTCAATCTAAAATAAGCGTCATGAAAGACACTCTTTGGATCTTTCCTTCGTCACTTAAACCAAGTAATTAACTTTAAAACTAAGCATTAACGTTAAAGCTAAGCATTTAACGTTAAAACCAAGTGATTAAAACCAAGTGATTAAAGCTAAGTAATTAAAGCTAAGCGCTTAAACCAAGTACTTAGATAAGAGCTAGAACAACACCCATCGATGACTCAATGCTTATAAGAACCCATGGGCGCTTATATAATTTCAAACTAAGACGGTAAAATTTCAAATCAAGACTATAAAAACAAAGCTGCACCAACGATGCAGTCGCTTATAGATGCACTAGTTTATAAAGGGAAATCTATGTACAAGAAATTTGAAGGCTTTACTGAAGCCTTTCCAAAGGGAGAGCCGATACAACCTCCTACTGGAATACTGGCATTCTGCCGCCATTACACTCGAGGTTTCGAAAAGCCGTTGATCTTGCTCGGGTTGATGAGCATGACCATCGCGATCATCGAAGTCGCGCTATTCGGTTACATGGGACAACTGGTTGACTGGCTATCAACAAGCAATCCCGAAACCTTCCTTACTGATAATAAATCAACACTGATGGGGCTCGGCGTTCTACTGTTGGTCGTGATGCCAATCTTGATCAGCGTCTACTCGCTATTGCTTCACCAAACTTTGCTAGGCAACTACCCAATGTCGATTCGTTGGTTAGCGCACCGCTACCTTTTGAAGCAAAGCTTGTCGTTCTATCAAGATGACTTTGCCGGACGTGTCGCTACCAAGGTGATGCAAACCTCGCTCGCAGTACGTGAAACCGTGACAAAAATGGTCGATGTATTCGTCTATGTGACGGTCTACTTTACGGCAATGTTATTCATACTCGCAGAATCAGATTGGCGCTTGATGGCTCCGATGCTGGTTTGGTTGTTCATTTACGTCAGCATTCAGCTGCACTTCGTACCGAAACTCAAAGATGTGTCTTCTGAGCAAGCCGATGCTCGCTCGTTGATGACGGGTCGTATTGTGGATAGCTACACCAACATCGCAACGGTCAAACTGTTCTCACACAGCAAAAGAGAAACAGAATACGCCGAAGAAGGCATGGAAGGCTTCTTAGATACCGTCCATCGCCAAATGCGCTTAGTGACCGGCTTCAACATCTGCGTTGAGTTCGCTAACTACTTGTTGGTGTTCAGTATTGCCGGCATCTCTATCTACTTATGGCTAGACAACGCAATCACTGTTGGTGCAATTGCAATAGCGGTCAGCTTGGCTTTGCGTATTAACGGTATGTCGAAATGGATCATGTGGGAAATTGGTGGCTTGTTTGAAAACCTAGGCACCGTGATTGATGGCATTAAAACGCTGTCTAAGCCCATCGCTATTGAAGACAAAAAAGACGCTAAGCCTTTGGATGTACCACGAGGTGGCATCAACTTCGATAACGTGAGCTTTAACTACGGCGAGAATAAGGGTGTAATTAACAACCTAAACCTCAACATCAAACCGGGTGAAAAAGTCGGCTTGGTTGGCCGTTCAGGTGCAGGTAAATCAACCTTAGTTAACTTGCTACTGCGTTTCCACGATGTAGAAAATGGCCGCATCCTGATTGATGACCAAGTGATCTCAGATGTCACGCAAGACTCACTGCGCAGCAACATTGGCATGGTGACTCAAGACACCTCACTGCTTCATCGTTCAATCAAAGAGAACATCCTTTACGGTCGACCTGACGCGACAGATGAAGAAGTGTATGCCGCAACCCAACAAGCGCACGCGCACGAGTTCATTGAAACGCTCACCGACCCGTTTGGTAACATTGGTTACGATGCTCAAGTTGGTGAGAGAGGCGTTAAGCTTTCGGGTGGTCAGCGTCAACGTGTTGCTATCTCACGCGTACTTCTGAAGAATGCACCGCTGTTGGTTCTGGATGAAGCAACATCAGCACTTGATTCAGAAGTAGAAGCCGCAATTCAAGAGAGCTTGATTGAGCTCATGGAAGGCAAGACTGTAATTGCAATTGCACACCGTTTATCGACGATTGCAGCAATGGATCGCTTAATCGTACTCGACCAAGGCAATATCGTTGAAGAAGGCACTCACCAAGAACTGATTACACAAAATGGCATCTATGCTCAATTGTGGAATCACCAGACCGGAGGCTTCATTGCCGATAATCTTGACCAAGCGTCGAGTGCTTAATTTATGTGCTACTTTAAAAGTGCGGCGTAATTCACACCAATTTGTTAATTAATGGTAAATTACACGTGGCAGAATGTTATGTCGTAATTATATAATGACATTAACACCAAAGACGCCTCGCTTGCGCGTTCTGGAATAAGGCTAGACTTCGGGGGGAGGCTAGCCTTTTTTATACCTGTTATTCTTTGCCCCTTTCTCATCTATTTTCGTCTGCCCCCTAAACTTCATCGATCCTTTTGTTTTTTTCTTGGCGTTTTTTTCTTAAAATGCGCGCAGTATTCTTTCTAGAGATCAACCATGAACAAAAGTGTCTTAACTAACGTAATCGCGTTAGCACTGCTTGCTGGCGGCTATGCGACAGCAAACCAATACTTGCTTTATGCAGGCCTATTCGCCTTTTCTGGTGCCATCACCAACTGGCTTGCGATTCACATGTTGTTCGAAAAAGTACCCGGCTTATACGGTTCTGGCGTTATTCCAGCTCGTTTTGAAGAGTTCAAGGCGGCCATTAAACAACTGATGATGGAACAATTCTTTACCGAAGGTAATATCGACCGCTTCCTAAGCAGCGAAATGAGCGGTAAGTCGCTCAACCTAGAACCCGTGATTAAGAAGATCGACTTCAACCCTGCATTCGATTCACTAGTGCATGTTATCGAGAACTCACAATTTGGTGGCATGTTAGCGATGGTTGGCGGCACTGAAGCACTAGAGCCAATGAAAGCGCCATTCGTGGAGAAGATGCTAGAGTCTGTGATTGAAATCAGCAAGAGTGATTCTGTAAAAAATGCCATCAAGGATGAACTTGAATCGCCTGCTATGATGGATGAAATCAAAGAGAATATTGAAGCGATCATCGATCAGCGCTTGAATGAACTGACACCAAAGCTGGTTAAAGAGATGGTTCAAGCCATGATCAAGAAGCACCTTGGTTGGCTAGTGGTTTGGGGCGGTGTGTTTGGCGGTGTGATTGGCTTAATCTCTGCGGCCATTACGCTGTAAGCGGTTTATCTGTTCTCACTCTAACTGCTCTAACTTAATCTGATTGACCTTTTCTCGGGCACTCAATAAAAAATGGAAGCTCACGAGCTTCCATTTTTTATATCTAAATCACCTTGGTAAGGCGAAAGCAGGCCGCTATTTTAGGGTTGCTAATAGCTCAGGGTTCACACCAAAGCCCTTCTTATGCTCTTCAATCACCACTTCGCTGCGAGTCTGAATCACGCCCGGCAGTGTACCCAGCTTGGTTGCCATAAACGCTTGGTACGCCTTCATGTCTTTCACTCGAACCTTGATCATGGTGTCAAAATCACCCGACAGCGAATAACACTCTTCCACCTCAGGCATCATTTCAACCGCTTGGGCGAATTTATCGAAAATCGAGAAGCTGGTCTGGTCGAGACGAATATGGATAAAGACCTGGACATCGAGTCCCAGCTTTTCTGAACAGAGCTCGGCATGGTAGCCCGTTATGTAGCCTTCTTTCTCCAATCGCTTCAATCTATCAGAACAAGGGGACGTCGTTAGGTTGACCTGCTTTGCCAACTCAACAACAGGCAAACGCCCTTTCATATGCAGAATTCTTAGTATCTCTTTATCGATACGATCGAGTTGATGCTGAGACATAACATTCCTTAAACATTCTAAATTCCGCTCAGTATATTCCATACCACGAACAATCGAAGAAAACCTCGCTCACACATTTAAAAAACTAAATATGCCTTTAGCATTCACATCAAATATAAATCAATATGGAACGATAAGACCCCTTATAAATCAATCTTTGACTATTAACAAATTATTATAGAAATGACCCAGATAACAAATAAGTTGAGCCAGAAACGAAAGAAAGGATATAGGCCAAAGTGAATAATGGGATTATCAAAGAGAAAGGATAACTCTATTATGAAGACACAAGGACTCGCGTACAAACCATACGGTATTGGCTCATGGACACACGTAACGGTATCAAAAGATGTTGCTGAAGCACTCGCAAGTGAATACTCGAACTATGGATGGGAAGTGAAGATTGATGGCAACGCCATTGACACAAAACTTGCACTCAAAGCCGCATAGAAACGAAAAAAACCTCCATAAAGGAGGTTTTTTTATCTAGGTTGGTAAGCACTTACTATAAGTTAAGCCATTCCAACTTGGGGAACTGTACTTCCTGTTTCACAACGACAATTACACGTTCGACAGAAGTGCTGAGTTTCCATATCGTAATACAGGTTTCCACTAAATAGCTTTGACGTCCATTGCATCATACGGCCAGAGGTTGTCTCGGGCTCAGATTCACAACGTTTCATTATAGACTTATGTAGTGTTGTTTTTTTACATCCTTTGCAATAGAGATCAGGCATACCTTTGTCCTATAGGTCTTTAGTGGTTACTGACAATTGACACATCATGTCGAATTTGGTTGCACTATTCACCGAGCTAATCACAAAAGTGAGCGCCAAGTTCAAAAAATAGCCATTTTTCTCTTTCGTTTTTTGACATCAAACGCCATCAAGATCCTTCTTCTTCCATTTATCCTCCCTCGTTCATGCGGTTTCGATTTACATTGTAAAACCCCATAGCGACAGTACTTCCCTCGTCTTAGTCATCAAATTGATCGATAAAAAACGGCACTTCCTCTGCGAAAGTACCGCTTAAGCAAACCATGTTTGGTTAAATTTAGCTCACAATTTAAAAGCCAAATTTACCATTGTCATTTTTCCACTCTGAACGAGCAGGAATGGTTTCAATGGTATCCCAGTGCTCTACGATTTTTCCGTTATCAACACGGAATAGATCATAAAAAGCAACGTGATTATTCATGAACTGGCCTTCACTGATCGACAACACAAAGTTACCTTGGCCTAAAATCTTATGGTTGGCGGTATAAACCATTGGCATACCCGCTTCTGCTAGCGCACCCAAAGCTTCACCCAAACCGCTTAGACCATCGGCTACTCCTGGGTTGTGCTGTAAGTAAGCACTGTCTTCATTATCGATATAGTTATTAATCTTCGCCATATCACCGCCGATCAGGATGTCTTTAACGAAACCACTGACCAACTGCTTATTTTTGTCCGTTTGATCGAGATCTACGACTTTAGTCGCGCCATCTAATTGAGTTCGTCCACTTGCGTTTGGCTTGGCAATTTCTTGCAGGTTGTCCCAATGCTCAACTATCTGTCCATCTTCAAAGCGGAACACATCAAAGCCGACTTTCGGGCCAAAGAAGTTATATTCGGTATGAGCGACAACATAGTCGCCATCTTGAAATGAGCGCGTCACTTGCGCTTTCGCAGAGCCTTCAGGCAGCATTTGTAGCACTTCACCAAAGCCCGCTAAACCATCGCCAACGGCTAGGTTATGTTGAATGTACTTTTCAGGGTTAATGTAGCTCACCGCTTTTGCGTCGCCCGTTTCAATGCTCGAAATAACCGCTACCGCTTTTTCTTGAATAGACAGCTCTTGGGCAGTCGCAGTGGTTGCGAAAGTAGAAGCGCTAAATACGCTTGCCGCTAGTAATGTAGATTTAGTTATTGTTTTCATTTTTAAAGTCCTCTCGTTGGCTTGGAAACTATATTAATCAACGAGAGAGGCTCACGGCAGAGTGGATTTAGGCAGAAAAATGGTAGATATCGAACCTTAGATGATTCATGTCGACCCATTCACTATTCAGAGAGGGAAGGCTTGGAATATTTCTTTTGAAACTCACTCGGCGTCATTTGAGTATGATTTTTAAAGTACTTAACGAAATTACTGGCGTCTTCAAAACCAAAATCCGACGCCATTTTTTGAGACGTAATATTGGTTACCACCAGCTGACGCTTCATTTCTAAAACGGTAAAAGAATCGATGATTTGCTTGGCAGTTAAACCCGTTGCGACTTTGCACACTTGGTTCAACGTCTTGTAGGTGGTGTTAATTTGATTGGCGTACCAGTTTGCATCACGCACGCGCAGGTAGTTGTTTTGAAGAAGCTCAAAATAACGGGCAAACTTAATGTTCTGCTGCAAGCTCAAGGCATCCTGCTTCACTTCAGGTCGAAGACGATGAAGAATCAGCGCCAATGCCGAGAACAGATACATCGCGATCAAGGGATCAGATTCGGGTTGATTCAGTTCCATCGTAATTTGCTGTAACAGGCTCTGCGTTCGATCTTGGTGGCATTCGTCTAGTGACAACAGTGCCGAATGTGCCTTGTTCAAATGAGTAGGCGTGTAGTTCGGCAACTTCATGTTAGCGTGAACGCTGTCTAAGAACGCTTGAGTAAACAAAACCGCAGTGCCTTGTGGCTTATTACTAAAATCAAAGGCGTGCACCTGCTCTCTTTGAATGAACAACACGCTCCCTTGGCTAAAAGGGTAGTCCTCAAAGTCGACCATGTGTGTGCCTGAGCCTTGCTCGATAAACAGAATCAGGAAGAAGCTGACACGATGTGGCAGTTGAGGGTCGTGATTAATATTGCTTTCTGAATAGAGCCGAGACAAGGGCACCAACTCCAGCTCAGCTTGCGCCGTTTTTTCATGGTTAAAGCCAATATTCGGGATTACTTGAGGCACTACTACCTTCCTATTCATTTACTCAACAGCTCTTAGCAAGAGTAATGTATCCCAGTGGGAACTGAAATGTTCCGAGCCTAGAAGTATGACTTAGCCAGCGTCACCAACAAGGTAAACATACTCAATGCACTCAACTTGCCAGATGCAACAAAGGTCGAAAGGTCAAAGCATTGGGGTATAGTCAAAAAAATAGAGCCACCGAAGTGACTCTATTATTTTTATTTTTCAATTTCTTTTTACAATTGCTTTTTAGCTAACGTTCTTTGCTAATTCACATATGTTTTACAATGTAAATTAGTCTAGCTCAACTAGGTTCTTCTCGAACTCAGCGTGTTGCTTCTTAACTTCGTCTTCAGGCTCGCCAGTAATTAGGCTCACGATAACGATAGAAAGCGTCGATAGGATGATTCCCGGTACGATTTCGTACACATCGAACCAACCGCCCGTGAACTGCTTCCAAAGAACAATCGTAACACCACCAACCACGATACCCGCTAGAGCGCCGTTACGGTTCATACGAGGCCAGTAAAGGCTCAATACGATAGCTGGACCAAACGCAGCACCGAAACCAGCCCATGCGTAAGATACAAGGCCAAGAACTGAACTGTCCGGCGTCATCGCTAGCACAAGAGCAATCAGAGAAATTAGGATAACCGCGAAACGGCCAACACGAACAATCTCTTCTGACGTTGCGTCTTTCTTCAGAATTTGCTTGTACAAGTCTTCTGCCATTGCAGATGAAGAAACAAGAAGCTGTGAATCAGCAGTACTCATGATTGCCGCTAGGATTGCAGCAAGTAGGATACCGGCGATGACTGGGTGGAACATTGCGTTAACAAGAAGCATGAAGATCTTCTCGCCATCGTCTAATTTAGGCGCGCCAGAGTTAGTCACGTAGATTAGGCCAACAAGACCGACTAGCATTGCACCAACCATAGACAATGCAGTCCAGATAACCGCAATGCGGCGTGCTGTCACAAGATCTTTGTTTGAACGAGTTGCTTTAAAACGAGCCAAGATGTGTGGTTGACCGAAGTAACCCAAGCCCCATGCCGCTAGCGAGATGATCGCAATAGCAGACAGTGGCTCACCTTTCGCATCATTCCATAGCGTTAGAAGCTCAGGGTTGATGTTGTGCAGGTCGCTAGATAGCTGACCAAGGCCACCGTTCATTGCTGCGATTGGTACAATCAATAGCGCAGCAGACATTAGCAGGCCTTGGACTAAGTCAGTCCAAGATACCGCTAGGAAGCCACCAAACAGGGTGTACGAAACCACACATACCGTGCCGATGATTACCGCTGTTGTGTAATCTAGGCCGAATACCGTTTCAAACAATTTACCACCTGCTACCAAGCCTGAACTTGTGTAGAAAAGGAAGAATAAAAGGATAAAGAAAGCAGAAATTGTTTGGATCAGCTTAGAATTATCGTTGAAGCGACGAGATAGGAACTCAGGCAGCGTCAGTGATTCAGTCGTAATGCTGTAAGTACGTAGACGTTTTGCACTGATTAACCAGTTTGCCCAAGTACCAACAAGTAGGCCACCAGCAAGCCAAAATGCTTCAAAGCCAGCAGCGTAAGCGTAACCAGGCAGGCCAAGTAGCAACCAACCACTCATGTCTGATGCACCAGCAGAAAGTGCAGCAGGCCATGGACCTAACGAACGACCACCTAGGAAGTAGTCAGTTGAGTTAGATGTACGTTTGTAAGCAATAACACCGATCGCTAGCATCATAATTAGATACGCAATGAACGTCGTCGTTATTGCAAAACTGTTTTCTATCATTTGATAGTCCTCATTTTGTAGAAAGCCTTCCATGCCTAATTCAATGCAAGGTACTCACCGTAAAGGCAAGCAAGTGCATTGAGTTAGGTATTGAGGCTCCAAAGCACTCAGGGAGAAAACCAAAAATGGGAAAATCCAAAAATGGAGAAAACCAAAAGTCTTTAGAGCCAATTTTACTGAAGGTTAGTGAGCTTCGCTTCCAAGTTCGAGCAAGGTCGCGTTACCGCCCACGGCTGTTATATTTATAGTTCGCGTACGCTCGGTAATGAAGCGCAGCGATAGGTGTGGATCATTAGCAACATTCATTGCGGTCAGATCCGTTTCAGCCACTAAACCGACGATTGCACCGTCACGCTTAGCAAGCTGTAAATTGATAGCTTGTGCCGTTTGTGAATTACCTACGTAACCCGCGCTTCGCACATCGCAAGACAACAGCTGTTGAGCAGCGTCGTACGAGGCAACCTGCACCAGGTTGGTTGGTAGATTCGCTTGTTTCGCGGCATCTGCAATTAAGGTGTTGAACTGCACGTCATCACTGCACAATTGAACGCTGTTACCTGCCAATAGTGCTGCAGTAATCATCGCTGTTGCAGTTTGCAGTGCGGGCACTTTCTCTTCGCAATCATCAACAATCACCAAAGCCACACCGCGGCCTGCGGCATACAACTCATTGGTTTCGCCCGTAGGACCTGCCATTAGGTGATGCTCAGAAAGCAGCGCAGACGCTTGCTCTAGATGATAAGTTGCCACTGCAGCCAAAGGCACAGATTGACTTTCGATCTCTGATTTCAGCGCAAGTACCTGAGCACTCTTGTAATCAAAGTCGGTAAGATTCCATTGTTCCCACGCTAGCAAAGCATCAGAAAAACCTGTCACTTGATGAACCATGATACTGCTCCTTATGCCTTGTCTTGTGATTGAGAGAAATGAACGTCTGTAAAACGGTATAGGTAGTGAGGACCACCCGCTTTAGGGCCAGTACCTGATAAGCCTTGACCACCAAATGGTTGAACACCAACAACGGCGCCCACTTGGTCACGGTTGATGTAGCAGTTACCCACACGAACGTGTTTTTCGATCCAACGGTAAGTTGTCTCGTTACGGCTGTGGATACCCATGGTTAGGCCAAAGCCCGTTTGGTTAATTTGATCGACCACTTGCGCCAACTCACTCGCTTTGAAGCGAACAATGTGCAGCACAGGGCCAAACTGTTCTTCTTTCAAGCAGCTGATGTCATCAATTTCAAAAGCACTTGGTGGAACAAAATCACCATGTTCACAATCCGTACCTAGAGAAAGTTGAGCCACCTTCTTCTGGGTATTGGTCATGTTTTCTAAGTGCGCCAACAACTTCTGTTTCGCATTTTGGTCGATAACAGGGCCAACATCCGTTTTATGAAGATGTGGGATACCCACACTTAATTCGTCCATTGCACCGTGAATCAATCCAACCACGCGGTCTGCGATGTCTTCTTGAATGTAAAGCACACGCAGCGCAGAACAACGTTGACCTGCTGAAGCGAATGCAGAACGAATAACATCACGAACTACCTGTTCAGGCAGTGCGGTACTGTCGACGATCATCGCATTTTGGCCACCTGTTTCCGCAATAAACGGAACTGGCTTAGCGTTACGAGTAGCTAATGACACATTGATACGCTGTGCCGTTGGCGTAGAACCCGTAAAGGCAACGCCCGCAATCGCATCATGGCTTGTTAGTGCACTGCCGATCTCAGCGCCACGACCCGGTAGTAACTGAATGGTACCAGCAGGGAAACCCGCTTCATTCATCAGTTCCACTGCGCGAGCTGCAATCAAGCTTGTTTGCTCGGCTGGCTTAGCCACAACCGTGTTACCCGCAACCAAAGCTGCTGTAATTTGGCCAAGGAAGATGGCTAGAGGGAAGTTCCAAGGGCTAATACAAACGAACACACCACGACCTTGTCGTGAAGCGATTCGTGTTTGGCCATCAAAACCTTTTAGTTCGAAACCTTGTAGGTTATCCGCTTGTTTTGCGTAGTAACGACAGAAGTCGACCGCTTCACGCACTTCATCAACGCTGTCGTGAATCGTCTTACCTGCTTCTTGATGACAAATTGCCACCAGCTCAGCAAGGTTGTCTTCCATCAGGTCAGCCAACTTATCAAGCGCCGCCGCTTTGGTTTCAACTGAAGTTGAGTTCCAATCAGCGAATGCAGCATCAGCGCCAGTGATCGCTGCGGAAACATGATCAAGGTTAGCGAAAGCCACCTGGCCCACATTAATACGACGATCATAAGGTGCAGTCACTTGCTCAACGTTCTGATCAGCCTTGATCATGCTTTCGGCAAGAGATTCACCGTTGATCACAGGGCCCGCAGTCCATTGGTTGTTTAAGAAGCCTTTTACTTGCTCTTCAAACTGATGCGCTTCACTTTCAATATCGATGTTCACACCGTAAGAGTTTTTACGCTCTGGGAATACCGCCGGTGGCAATGGAATCTTAGTGTTGTGCAGCGTATCGAACGCCAGAAGCATATCGACAGGGTGTTGAGTCAGCTCTGCCACAGGGCAACGCGCATCAACTAGACGGTGTACAAACGAGCTGTTTGCGCCGTTTTCTAGTAAGCGACGTACTAGGTATGGCAGTAAGTCTTTATGGCTGCCAACTGGTGCGTAGATACGTACCGACTGTTGGTAAGCTTCCATCGCATGGTTGTACAGAGAATCACCCATGCCGTGTAAGCGTTGGAATTCAAAGTCTTTATGCTCGGTCATTACAGCAATAGCTGAAACCGTATGAGCATTGTGGCTCGCAAACTGCGGGAAGATATTGCCGCGAACACTTGGGCTCAATAGGTAACGCGCACAAGCAAGGTAAGCTACGTCAGTCGCTTCTTTACGAGTGTAAACTGGGTAATCAGTGAAACCAGCCTGCTGTGACCATTTGATTTCGCTGTCCCAGTACGCGCCCTTCACTAGGCGAAGCGGGATTAAATCACCCTGCTCTTTCGCTAGGCGGTTTAGCCATACCAGAACCGGTAGTGCACGCTTTGAGTATGCTTGAATAACCAGACCAAATTTACCCCAACCTTTTACAAGGTCAGTGCGGTACAGTTTTTCGAATAATTTAAGAGAAAGCTCTAGGCGATCCGCTTCTTCCGCATCAATCGTAATTGCAACATCGAGCTCTACTGCACGGCGCAATAGCTGCTCTAGCGTGTCGCAAAGTTCCGTCAATACGCGGTCTTCGTTCGCCACTTCATAACGTGGGTGAAGCGCAGAAAGCTTGATAGAAACCGATGGAGCAGGACTCGATTTTGAAGAGACATACGTGTCTCGACCTACGGCTTCAATCGCCATTAGGTAATCTTTGAAGTATTTGTTTGCGTCTGCAGTAGTCAGTGCCGCTTCACCTAGCATGTCGTATGAGTAGGTAAAACCTTTGTCACGCATAGACTTACCGTTCTTTTGCGCTTCAGCAATGCTGCGGCCAAGAACGAATTGGTGACCCATCACCTTCATTGCTTGGTGCATCGCTTTACGAATCACCGGCTCAGAAAGCTTGTTCACTAAGCGATTAACGGCTTGACCCGCACTCTGCTCGTTAGATGAAAGTCCAACAACCTTGCCTGTTAGCATTAGGCCCCAAGTGGATGCGTTAACAAACACTGAGTCAGAATTCTTTAGGTGAGATTTCCAATCCGCAACGCTGAGTTTGTCACGAATCAGTGCATCAGCAGTTGCTGAATCAGGAATACGCATCAAGGCTTCCGCCAGACACATCAGCAAGATGCCCTCTTGAGTATCTAGACTGTATTCAAGCAACAGTGCATCGATCATCTGGATAGAAGTCTTATCCGCACGGATAGCTTCGATCAATGATGTCGTTTTGTCTGTGATTTGCTGCTTTTCAGACTCAGAAGGGGTAGCTAGCGGCAGAAGTTGCTCTAGCCATTGGGTTTCATCCACCATATATAATGGTGAGATAAGCGTCCAAAGATCAGCAAGCGACTGCTCGTTGAATTCTGGCTTTAACACATCAGTAGCTGTAAACATGCGTTTTCCTTAATCTCACACCCGAAAAGAGTTCGGGATCTCTACAATGGCTGCAGTGTATTTAGAGTATATAAGGATTACTTGTCAAAAACTCCGAGTTTTTTGCTAAAAACTCGCTTTATTAACAAAACAAACACAAGGTCACATATGAAACTTTAATATAATATGCCGTTTTGTTTTTTTATTTAACAGAAATTTGCTTTTTGTATTGAGATGGTGACATGCCTTGAAGGCGAGAAAAGGTGTGAGTAAAGGAGGATTGACCGGAAAAACCAGCAAGTTCTGCAACCTGTCCAAGGCTTAAATTACCTTGTTCGATAAGGCGTCGAGAGCGGTCGATACGCTTTCCTAAAACATATTGGTGAGGGGTAATGCCCATTTGATCTTTAAATAGCATGTGGAATTGGCTTTCGCCCAAGAACACACTGCCTGCAAGCTGCGCGACTGAGATCTTATTAGCCAAGTGTTGTTCGATGTAGCGATCCAACGACTCAAGATCGAAACGCGAATCTTTAATCGAGGTTTCAAATGCCGAGATGTGTCTTTGCATCAACGCAATCACCGTGTCATTACAAGCTCGACTCAACAATAGATCATCAGGACTGGCCTGCATCTCTTGCACCAACATATGGATAAGCTTTTGAATTTGCGCATCTAATTGGAAGTAGACGTTCGAGGATTCTAGCTGGTTAATCTTCTCTAGCATCAGAGGGTCATCATCGGTTGGCATAGGCATGTTGAGTACGAGAATATCCGACTGACCAACCACTCCACCGAAAGCATGATCAGAGCGAGCCGTGACTACACAGCCTTGCCCTGGACCGACAAGATTACCTTTACCGCTCACTTCAAATTCCGCCTGACCTTTTAAACCAATGACTACCTGCGAATAATGGTGATCGTGACAATCCATATGCGAAGGCAAAGTAATGATCTCCGCAGGGCGAGGGCCAGTAAGGCTTAGCGGGGACAAGTCAAAGTTCGGAAAGGGTAACGGTTTAGGCATAACATCAAAATACTCAGGTCGACATAGTAAGAATAATACTCTGAAATCTGCATAAGATGAATTTGTAAATGATCATGAGAGTCATTTCCTCGCCTTAAACAAAAGATCATTATCGAGATCGTCTTGATCATGCCTCCGGAAAGATGATCAAGAGTGTATAAACTACGGGCATTGTAAAACCAATCGTTCCGGTGAGTTTAGGGGCTTCACAAGCAATCACACCGACAAGCAAACCATGCCACCAATAAATACTTTGTCGCTCCAACATAATGAATAAATTTTCTTATATAGCTCAAATAATTGGCGATAAACCTGCAAAAAGTGTATCCGAAGTACCGAAACTTGGCTTTTGAGTAGATTGGATAGCAATAAAACGGTATAAAGACGGGTACTGTGTTAATTGCTAATAACTAGTGACTCACAACTAGGAAGTAGACACTTTATTAACGAGCCAATTTTCAATCTACAAGTTGCAGGGACCTATGACTAACTTTCGAATTTCAGCGCTTTTACTCGCGCTATCCCCACTTTGGGTATCTGCATCGGTATCCGCTGAAGAACTGAATCAAGTCGATCCCGTTTCAGCTATCGATGCAAAGCTAACAGAGAAAAACTCAGATATTGAGCGTATTTCAGCAACCAAAGTATCGGCGACTGAAAACCTAAAACAACTTCAAAATAAGAACAGCAAGTTGTTACGCGAAGGTGAAGAACTTAAGGCAAAACGTAACAGAGCCAAGTCTGTACTCGACAAACAGTACAGTCGCTTGCTTGAAGATCCAGAAACGGATTTGGTCTCTTTCCAGAAAAGTTACCAAGACGCTTGGGCTGCGGTTAAAGAGAATCAATCGTCTCAGCTAGATAACGAACAAGCGATGAACGAGAGCGAAATTCACCTTTCTCAAATCAAGCAAAAGCAAGCTCGCCTGAATAATGAGCTGGCAAACTTGAGAGAGTCGAAAGTTGAAGCTCGCGTTAAACGTATTGCATCAGAACTTCGCGAAAGTGCCGTTCTTGAAACCAGCTACACCACCACATGTTCATCAACGATGACATTGGGTGAATGTACTGCTCAAGGTAAACACCTGACCAATCAAAAAGCGGTGAAAACGTTCAAGAGCCAATTACTTGAGCAGCTCACGGAAAGTTCATTAGCAAAACAGAACTTGCAAGGTGTTCAACTGAACATCCATGTTCAAGACAGCCAAGCAATCAAGAGTGGCTTTTCTGGTAACAACTCTTACTTCATGCAGATGCAGGCTCAGCTTCAAGCAAAACCTGAAGCGGTTGCAGCGTGTAACTTATTGAACGTTTCAACGCGCTACTGTTTAACGGGCAGTGACGCAGCAGTCGTTAAGAAGAGTGACAAACAATGGGCTAACGTGACGGTACGTTCTGATCAGTACAATGATTCAGTGACCATCAACGGCATTAAGTATGGCAGCACCCCTCTTGAGGTTGCGCTACCAAGTGGTCGTCACCAAGTAACCATTTCAAAACAAGGTTACGAGTCTTACAACCGCGCAGTTACCATCAACGGTAGCGACACTATTTGGGTTAAGCTTCTTCCTAGCAAGGAAAGCTAAGTCCAGTATGAATAGCTCAGCGCTCTAATTAAGATAGCCGTGCCTATTTCACAAAGCTGAATGAATACTCGCCATTTTGTTGGTAGTTATAATCTGTATGATCGTTATAGACAGTATGATCGTTATAAACTGACGGTCGTTATAACCTTGTTTGATCGTTATAAACAGTAGCTGCAGACGAAATGGCGTTTTCGTTTAGAATATTCGATTAACCTAAATTACGATTGAAGTAGCCCATCATGCGCCAAGGTCTTCCCACTCTACTATTTGCACTTGCTCCCTGCCTAATGACTCCTGCTGTTTTCGCTGAGGCGACACCACCAGCGATCGCGTCTTCTGTCAGCGATATTGAAAGCTCACTTTTCGAAAAGCATGCCGACTTAACGGCTGTTGAGAAGAAACTAGCTGACAAACAAAATGAAGTCGACAATCAAGCGCAGCAAACGGCACGTCTAGCCAAGTTATCGGCTCAAGCAGAGCTAACACTCGCAAAGGCGAAAGCCAGCCTAGAGCAAGATTACACGCGCATGATTGATGAGCCCGATTTCGATATCTCGCCAGCTCAAAACCGCTTCCAAGACGCTTGGAAAACAGTAAAAGAAGGCAAGCTTGCGATTTCAGATTCAGAGCAGAAGCAGCAAGGCTTGATGATGGAGCTTGAGGCTATCCAAGCCGAGAAAGCAGCGGCAGAAGCTTCAATCGCTAATCTGAACCAAAATAAGCTAAGAGCAAGAGCTGAGAGACTCAGAAACGAGATCACTCAGACGGAAGAGCAAACCGTTAGCTTTACGAACCGTTGCAGCAGCGATATGACACTGGCGCAATGTTCAGACCAAACGGTAACCTTGGCACTTCAAAAAGCGGTAAAACAATTCCAGCACAGCCTGGTAGACAACGCGACCGAATCGAAAACAGTGAAAGAGCACCTTGCGTCTGCTTCATTGAATATTCACGTTCTGCAACACAAAGTGAAATCCTCGGGCTTCTCTGAAGATAACCGTTACCGAGCGGTGATTGCGGCGAACCTAGAAACTCGTCCAGATAAGAACACACCTTGTCGTTTGCTTGGTATTCAGTCATCAAACTGTTTCACTCAAAGCGAGCAACAAGCCAACGACCAGCAAAAAGAAGTCGCTTGGGTTAACTTGGTGGTTCGTTCAAATCAATACAACGACAAGGTTTCTATCAACGGCGTGAACTATGGCAGCACACCCGTTGAAGTGATGTTACCAACAGGCCAGCACATGGTCACGATTGAGAAAGAGGGTTACCTTTCTTTCCACCAAGAGCTGAAGATAGCCCGCGATCACAACCTACGAGCTGTATTACAGGCCAAGCAGAACTCATTGAATGTCGGTACCAAGTTTGCAGACCCGATGGGAAACAACATTCAAAGCCCTGAAATGATTGTTGTCGGCTCAGGTCGCTACCTACTCGGTGAAAACAACGCACAACAAGTGACGATCAAACAGCCGTTTGCATTAGCCGCAACACCTACCCGCGTTCAAGACTTTAGAACATTTGTTGACAGCACTGGCTACCAAACAGACGCAGAACTAATGAACACCTGCGATACGTTCGTCAATGCAGAGATCACAACCGTTTCAGACAATGATTGGCAGAGCCCTGGTTTTAAACAAGCAGATAACTCACCCGTTGTATGTGTCAGCCAAAATGATGCAAAAGCGTATACTCGTTGGTTATCTCAAAACACCGGTTTCACTTACCGTTTACCTACACCACAAGAGTGGGAAGCTGCAGCAAGAGCAGGTCAAGACACCAACTTCTGGTGGGGTAACGAGTTCCGCTCAGGTAAGGCCAACACTGGCTGGGCTGGTACGCCTTGGTCAAACGTTAGCACATCTCCAGTTAAATCATTCCTGCCAACACCAACAGGCTTCTACGACATGGTGGGTAACGTATGGGAATGGACAACCATTCAGAAAGGTTTAGCGAAAGGTGGCGCGTGGAGCTTCTCTCCAGAAGAGGCAAAAGTGTTTAACGAACTGTACGTACCGCCTTCAACGGCAGCGAACTATCTAGGATTCCGAGTCGTGCGAGAGCTGTAGGCTTTCAATCACTGACTCAGCATCTCAAATATTTACTCTAAGTTCTCAATTATCACATTGAGCAGCATTTATAGGGGAATTCCCCCCTTATGCATAAGCATTCCTAGGAGTAGATTCGTCGATAGAGTAGTAAGTCACTCTGGGTATCAAATTGATGCCTCAGTTTAATTTACCTGACCCTCGTAAATTAAGCTGAAAATCTTCTACATGTCGACAAGGCATATCTTGTCTTTAGCCAGCCCCTCTTCAGGCTGGCTTTTTTTTGCCTGTTTATCACCCTTTCTGCCCACCTATTCCCCGTGATTGAAGCAGTTAGTCAACAATCTGTTTAACTGTCATTCACCCCCCTATTTTTCGAGCAGAGTACAAACTCTAATTGCCATTGCAGCGCTATAAGAAACTGATATTATTGCTATACCTCTGCTTACGAGATAAAACCTTGCCAGATCCATTCAACTCCATACATCGTTCTTTATTTGAACAACTTCCAGGTTGCTGGGGCTGCAAAGATACTGATTCGGTCTTCGTGTACGCAAACCTTGCCTACAACAAACTGATTGGCTTAAAACCCGATGAGACTTGTACTGGTTTGACCGACTTCGACATGCCCAGTCAAACCATTGAGTGCGCGCAAGATTTCAGAGCTCAAGACAAACATGTGATGGATACACGCAGTACCCTTAAAATCCTCGATATTCACCCCTATCCAGACGGACGCTGGCACGCCCATATCTTTACCAAAACCCCTTGGCTTGATGATAACGACAATGTCCAAGGCACTATCTTCTATGGGCAAGAGCTCACCGATACTGCGATCTTAGAAGTCGGCCACTGGGTTTGTCAGGCAACAGGAGCGAAAGGTAATCAAGCATCACTTGCGGGATCAGAGCCGCGCGTGTCTAAGCTGCAAAAGCGGCTGACTTCGCGAGAATCAGAGGTGTTGTTCTTACTGCTTTTCGGCAAGAAGCCTCAATACATTGCGTCTACGTTAGACATTTCAATCAAAACGGTCGAAGGTCATGTCGCGAGATTGAAACAGAAGTTCGATGCGCGCAGCAAAAGTCAATTAATTGAGTATGCACTGGACTCGGGCTTAGGCTCCGTGATCCCAGAAACTCTGCTCAATAAACAGATCTCCGTTGTGCTGCACAGTGATAAATGAGTTGAATGACCAACTCGTCGATGAATCTGGGAATGCACAGATAAAAAAATACCGCTGCTTGATGTTTCTAATCACTAAGTCAGCGGTATTTTTGTATGTTCTATTCGGTGTAGACCACTTAAGATCCGTAAGCCTAAGGCGCTAGGCGATCAATATCCCAGCTGTTGTCTTGGCGTGAGAACAAGAAACGGTCATGCAAGCGGTGTTCACCACCCTGCCAAAACTCAATGCTATCCACGCGAACTCGGAAGCCACCCCAGAAAGAAGGCACCGGAATCTCTCCTTTAGCAAACTTCTGTTTAAGCTCTAGATACTTGCCTTCTAAAATGCCACGAGCTGAGATACGGCTACTCTGCTTACTTGCAATCGCGGCCAATTGGCTCTCTTTTGGACGTGACGAGAAGTACTTCATGTTTTCCATTGCTGTCAGCTTTTCAGCGGTGCCAGTAATATGAACTTGTCGTTCTAGAGGATGCCAAGGGAAATGCAGGCTTATCTTACTGTTGTGCTCAAGTTGGTGCGCTTTACGGCTGCCTAAGTTGGTGTAAAAAACGAAACCGTCTTTATCAACATTCTTTAGCAAAACAATTCGTTGGAATGGCTGACCATTTTCATCAACCGTGGCAACTGTCATGGCAGTAGGGTCAGTCATCTTAGCTTCGATGGCTTGCTCTAACCATAGATTGAATTGCTCAATAGGGTCTGCGGCCAAGTCTTTACGTCTCAATCCACCCTTAGCGTATTCACGACGAATATCTGTCAGTTCCATTTGGTTGCTCCTTTCAATTTTTTGTGATTTTGCGCTGTAATCCTTTGAAACACAAGTCTAAGCCATGGTTTTGTCTCACAGAAGGTGTTCGGTGTTAACAAGATCTCGGTACTCAATCAATCATATTGATAATCTTTATACAAACCGATTACACGCTGAGATCCAAGTGACCAAGATACTGCCTAACTTAATGACGCCCTTTGTTTTATTCTCATTATTATTGGGAGCTGCAGGGCTGACTGCAACCCACTTTATGGCAGTACAATTCCAAGAAAAAATCGTCACTCAGCAACTCAATGAAGCGGCCAATAAAGCCAATCTACAAATCGATTCTGAACTGGATAAGTTCAAACAGATCCCGGATTTACTCAGCCATGACCCGCGTCTGCTCTCTTATTTTGACTCATCACCACAAACAGACAAGATTTCCGCTGCGCAGCTCAATCAATTACTGTTTGAATGGTCAAACCAAAGCCAAGCTGACACCATCTATATTCATGACCCGAGCGGTACTGTCGTCGCTTCCAGTAATTACCAAAAGCCTCGCACTTTTGTAGGCGAGAACTTCTCGTTTCGTCCCTACTTTGCTTCAGCCATTCAAGGCAACAATACACAATATGTCGCGCTAGGCGCTCGCTCGAATGTACGCGGTTATTTTTTATCTTCACCACTGTATGTTGAGAATTACATTGTTGGTGTTATCACCGTAAAGGTGAGTTTAGAGAACCTCGAAAACATCCTAACCAGCGACGACTTTGAGATCGTGGTACTCGACTCTAACCAAGTAGTCTTTCTATCAAGCCAAGCTCCATGGCTTTACCATTCATTGTTACCATTAACTCAGCAACAACAAAGGGATATCGCACTTCAACGCCAATACGGTCAAAGCGAAATTTCGATCATCGAAGCCTTTCGTTCTTCAAGCTCTCAGTCAGAAGCTAGCAACGCCAATCAATCTAAGAACCTGCAATCCAATGAAATCCGAAAAGAGCTCACCGCTAACCAGCTATTCAAGCTTGGTGCTTTTAATCTTTACCCTGCAACGGTCAGCAACAACCAGTACCAAGTCGTCGCCCTAAAAGAGACCAGAGCTGAGCTTATAAAAGTTTTGCAGATCGATGTCATCTTCGTGGTGATTTACAGCTTAGTGGTGCTCATCGCTTGGTCGTGGCGCCAGACTTATCTCGCGAAAGTGGCGTTGACCCGACTCAACCAAAACCTAGAGCAAACCGTTGATAAACGCACTCACTACTTGAAGCAATCCAATCAACAGCTGCAACAAACCCTTTTTCAATACCAAGAGTCGCAGTCGAAGTTGAAACAGACAGAACAAGAGCTGACACAAACCGCAAAATTAGCGGTACTCGGTGAGCTGTCAGCCAGCATTAACCACGAAATCAACCAACCACTTGCAGCGCTGCGAACATACAGTGAGAACAGCTTAAAGCTGCTTGAAATGGAACGGACTGATTTGGTCAAAAGCAATCTCGATAAGATGATTGCTTTGAATACCTCAATTACCGACATCATCGCGCGTCTTAAAGTCTTCACTCGTAAGGTCACCAAGCAAGAACATCACGTCGCAAACCTGCATCAATCGATCAACAACGCGACCAGTATTCTTAGTGCGCTAATGATCAAACAAGGCATCACGCTAAGGTTAAGCACAGTGCCAGACGACATTAACATTGCGATTCACCCAACCGAGCTCGAACAAGTGCTGGTTAACCTGATTCACAACGCGACTCAAGCGCTTCAACAGCAAGTTCTTGAACAGAAAGTCTTGCAGGAGCAACAAAACCTGGAAAACGTAGACCAACAGGCTAGCCCACAGATAGGCATCGAATGGCAACTGCATCATGACTCTTGTCAGGTGATCATTTGGGATAACGGAATTGGCATGCAGGACGACAAATTAGAAAAGTTGTTCGACCCGTTCTTTACCACTAAACCGGAAGGCTTAGGGCTAGGACTCTCAATATCGAAACGGATTATTGAGGCGTATCACGGCACGATCAGCGCGAACCGATTAGAGCCTTCAGGCATGGTATTCTCGCTAAACATCCCGTTATATAACGATAAGGGCTGACGTGCGGTTGTTATTGTTGATTAGAAAACGAATGTTACATACTGCTAATCTGACATACAGCAAATCACATACTGTTAAGGACTCGACTTTTGCACTCTATGCCTAAACTCTATTTTGTCGACGATGAACCCGCAATCCGAGACTCCGTAGAACAAGCCATGCTCATTGAAGGCATCGATATCGTCTGCTTTCCTAATGCTATTGAGGCATTAAAGAAAATAGATACCGCGCAAGCTGGAATTGTCATCACCGATATTCACATGCCAGTGATGGATGGCATTCAATTGACACAAAAGTTGCTGAGCCAAAATCCTCATTTTCAGATCATCGTCCTTACTGGGCATGGTGACGTGCAAACAGCGGTGTCGGCAATGAAAGCCGGCGCTTACGATTTTCTGGAAAAGCCATTTGTGGTCGATGCCCTACTCACCGCGGTAAAAAAAGCCGCAGATAAACTCGCACTGGTTGAAGAGAACAACTTATTGCGTAAAGAGTTGGCGATGCAGAATCAGGTGGGACCAAAACTGATTGGTCAATCGCCATCCATGCAGGCATTACGCCGAGAACTGATCACCTTAGATACCAAAACTCACCCTCTTCTACTGTTTGTCGGCGATCTAGGGACAGGTAAAAGGGTCACGGCGCAGTACACGCACGATCTACACAGCCATCAATCCGCAGAACTTTGCCCTGTCGCTGCGTTCAATTTACCACGCAATGACCAAGCTACGTTTGATCAGTTTATTGTGCAATTATTCAGCAAACATCAGGGCGGAACACTTTATATCCATGAAACAGAAGCATTAACTTCACAACAATGGCGCTGGTTAGCGGCTCTAAAACCCACTCTACTTCGTGAAAACTCATGCAAGACCAATGCAACTTGTATCATTATCGCAACCACAATAGTTCCAACTACAATTGTAGGTGAGTTCCGCCGATTTGATTTGCTAACCTTGGCGCAACGAACCGAAGATATTGGCTCCTTGTTTAAGCATTTTGCGCGTGGTGCGGCAAGTCGATATCAACTGCCTCCACCCGTCATTACAGAAAAAGAGATTCAACGACTCATTGCGACTCATTGGACGGAAAACATTCGTCAGCTTCGCCAACATGCCGAACTCAGAGTGCTGACTCAAATTAAGCAGCCGTCGCTCGACGGTGATACTGGTGAGCAAAGTGACGCGCATGAGCGTGACGTGAGCATTGAGGAGCAGCAACAGTCGTTGAACCAACGCACTGATAGCTTTGAACAAATTATCTTAATTGAGGCACTACATCGCCATCAAGGACGTTTAAAAGAAGTGCAACAAGAGCTGCAAGTGTCACGAAAGACACTGTATGACAAGCTGAGAAAGCACCAATTGGATAAAACAGATTTCAAGAACCGATAAGTCTTAAAAAATATATAAATTCAAAGATTTAAAGGAGCAAAATCTTAACATTTATCAAAAGTAAGAATACACTCAATAGGCTTGCACTTTTATTTAGCAAACAAGGACTGTCATGAGCCAGAAGAATTACAGCAAATTGAACGAAACCGAACTTGAGTACGTCGATGATAAAACAGCGGCGCTACTACTCAATACGCCCACCAGTGCGCGTATTATGTTATGGGTGATCGTTCTGTTTTTTATTGCTGCTATTGGGTGGTCCGCTTGGGCTGAGATCGATAAAGTCACCGTTGGCCAAGGCAAAGTCATCCCCTCTTCACAAATCCAAGTGGTGCAAAACCTTGAGGGCGGCCTCGTAAAAGAGATATTAGTAAGGGAAGGTCAACGCGTTCAAAAAGGTCAACAGCTGCTATTGATCGATGACACTCGATTCCGTTCTGACTTCCGAGAGCGCGAACAACAAGTGGCAAACTTAACTGCCAGCGTGTTAATGCTTTCAGCTTCCTTTAACAGCGTGGTCATCAACGAAGAGTTCTCCGTCGAAAACTGGAAACAAAGTGTGTTACTCGACTACGGAAAACTCGCCTTCCCACCAAAGCTATACGAACTTCAACCTAAACTGGTTAATCGCCAAAAAGCCGAATATCGTCAAGACCTAAACAATTTAAGAAACCAACTTTCCGTTTTTGATCAACAAGTTGAACAGAAGCAACAAGACCTTGTTGAAATAAAATCGCGCGTCAATAATTTAAGACAAAGTTACAAATTCGCCCGCCAAGAGTTAGATATAACAAAACCGCTTGCCGATGAAGGGGTGGTACCAAGAATTGAACTCCTCAAGCTTCAAAGACAAGTGAATGACACTCGCCGAGAAATGACCTCGAGCGAACTCAAAATCCCTCTCCTTCGTTCCGCAATCAAAGAATCTATGTTAAGCCGTATTGATGCAGCATTGAGCTTCCGTTCAGAACAACAAGAAAAACTGAACCAAGCACAAGACAAGCTCTCTGCAATGACTGAATCTTCGGTTGGCCTTGAAGACAGAGTAAATCGTACCATCGTGGTCTCTCCCGTAACGGGCACAGTCAAAACGCTCGGTATTAATACCGTGGGTGGTGTTATTCAGCCGGGTATGGACATTGTTGAGATTGTACCGACTGAAGACTCGCTATTGGTTGAAGCTAAAATCGCTCCGCAAGATATCGCATTCCTACGCCCAGAACTGACCGCCATTGTTAAATTTAGTGCCTATGACTTCACAAAATATGGCGGTTTAGAAGGTGTACTAGAACACATCAGCGCCGACACCACTCAAGATGAAGAAGGCAACAGCTTCTACATCGTGCGTGTACGTACCGATAAATACAGCTTTGGACACAACGAAGAGTTGCCGATCATTCCTGGTATGACAGCCTCAGTCGATATCATCACGGGCAAGAGAACCGTACTTGAGTACATGTTGAAGCCACTATTAAGCGCTCAAAACAACGCATTAAAAGAGTAAGGACGTTTGATGCTTGATAGCGCCTTTCAATACACAGTGAACAGACAAGAGCAGAGGCTATGAAATCTCGGATTTCGTTATTATTGCTGGTCCTCACCTCTTTTACCTCAGTGGCGCTCAACAAGAGCGACCAAAGGTGGATAGACGCGGTTACTGCAACCTACGGGGAAAGAGCCGGAAAACGAGTGGCAACATGGCGCTCCAATATGACGTCGTACGAAGGGCTAAGTGAAACGGAAAAGCTTGATTCGGTAAACCGGTTCTTCAACCAAATGTACTTTGTCGATGACAACATACTGTGGGGAAAGAATGACTACTGGGCGACACCACTGGAGTTTTTAGGCAGTAACGCGGGTGATTGCGAAGACTTCACTATCGCAAAATACTTCTCTTTACTTGAACTCGGCGTCCCAGATAAAAAATTACGATTGGTGTACGTAAAAGCACTTGAGCTAAACCAATTCCATATGGTGTTGGCGTACTACTCAACACCCAGTGCAGAACCACTAATTTTAGATAACTTAAACCCTGAAATAAAACGCGGTTCTAAACGCGGAGACCTGCGACCGATATACAGTTTCAATGGTAAAAACCTTTGGTTAATTAAGTCGGCAGCAGGCAGCGGTAAGCTGGCAGGGAAATCTTCAAGATTGAGCTTATGGAACGACCTACGTTCTCGTGAGCGCTCTCTCAATTTAAACAAACCCATTATCAATTACGATGAGTAGGTACAATGACTTTATATAAACAGCTTGTGGTCGGGATGGTTGCGGTATTCATACTGCTGATGACGTCAGTTTTTATGATCGAATTCAATACCACCCGTGGATACTTAGAGGAGCAGCAACGCTCTGAGGTAAGTAATACCATTAATACTGTTGGGCTGGCTCTCGCCCCTTACCTAGAAGAAAAGGACAAGGTGGCAGTGGAGTCTGTTATCAACGCCCTATTTGATGGCAGTTCTTATTCCGTCGTGCGATTGATTTTCCTAGACACCGGAGATGACATTCTCCGTTCATACCCTGTAAAGCCAACTGGCGTACCAGAGTGGTTTACCAACCTAAATCTATTTGAGCCTGTTCATGACCGCCGCGTGATTACCAGTGGCTGGATGCAACTGGCAGAAGTAGAGATAGTAAGTCACCCTGGTCCTGCCTACGATCAGCTTTGGCAAGCGTTCATCCGCTTACTGAGCATCTTTGGCACGATCTTCTTGCTCGGTTTAGTGTCTATCTCTTGGATCCTTAAGCGTGCTTTACGCCCGCTCTCGTTGATCATTACTAAGATGGATCAGATCGCCAAGAATCAGTTTGGGGAACCACTGGCTCGTCCGAAAACAAAAGACCTCACCTTAGTTGTCGACGGTATCAACCACATGTCGACCCAAGTTGAACTAGCCTTTAAAAACCAAGCGAAAGAAGCTCAAAAGCTGCGTGAAAGAGCGTATATCGACCCTGTATCTCAGCTAGGCAACCGCGCTTACTACATGTCTCAATTAACTCAGTGGTTAGAAGAGTCCAGTTTAGGTGGTTTAGCGGTGCTTAAAGCCGAGTTTATTAGTGAAGAGTACGATGAAAAGGGTTATCAAGAAGGTGATGCCTTGGTTCATCAACTGGCTGAACAGCTGCAAGCTTCAATCTCATCGCCAGATATCACCATCGCCCGTATTTCTAGTGACGAATTTGGTTTCATCATGCCGAACATTGATGAAAGCGAACTTAAACTTGTTGCTGGCAGCATCGTAAACTGCATTCAAAACCTAGGTTCAGACCCAACAGGTACGGCGAATCCACACATCGCGCTAGGTGTTACATACAGCAACACGCGAAAAACCAGTACCGAAATCATGTCGTTGGTCGATAACGCGCTCTCAAGTGCGAAGGCGAACCGTGAACTGACTTACGGCTACGTAACGGCAGACGATCATGGTGCTGTGATGGGCAAACAACAATGGCGTATGTTGGTTGAAGAAGCGATCATCAACGACCTTGTCACCTTCCGTCTGCAAGCTGCAAACAATAGCTTTGGCAAAACGTATCACCAAGAAGTGTTCTCTGCGATTGAAAAAGGCGGAGTTCGTTACGGTGCAAACCAATATCTATACGCACTAGAACAGCTAGAAATGAGCCACATTCTCGACCAATACGTTATCGAGAAGATGATAGAGAAACTGAATGCGAAAGACATAACGAGCCCAGTTGCTATCAATATTTCGCCAAGCAGTATTTCTCAGCCAAGCTTCATCCGCTGGATTGGTAAAACTCTTGAACACAATGCCTCAATTGCTCATCTGTTACATTTTGAGATTCCAGAAAATTGTTTCATCAATGTTCCGCACTACACGGCGCTGCTGTGTAACACCATTCGTAACGCTGAGTCCGTATTCGGGGTTGATAACTACGGACGTAATTTCCAATCATTGGATTACATCAACGAGTACCGCCCAAGCTATGTGAAGTTGGATTACTTGTTTACGCACAACCTTGATGATGAAAAACAGAAATTCACCTTAACGTCGATCTCTAGAACCGCTCACAACCTAGGCATAACCACCATTGCGTCTCGAATAGAAACTCAGACTCAGCTAGATATCCTGTCTGATAACTACGTAGAAGTGTTCCAAGGCTTCATTGTTGATAAATAGTTGTAAGGGTTATATCGCATGCAAGATCCACTATTAAACTCACTGATCTACGTTAGTCGGTATTACGGGTTAGCTAACTCGCCCGAAGCGTTGATCAATGGGCTACCACTATCCGATGGAAAGCTAACCCCTTTCCTATTCCCTCGTTCTGCTGAACGAGCGGGATTAGTGGCGAAAGAAAACCGTTCCGAGTTAGAAAGTATTCCTCACCTAATTCTGCCTGCTATTCTACTTCTCAAACAGGGCGAAGCATGTGTTCTAAATAGTATCGATTTAGAAAAACAAGAAGCAGAGATCATCACCGCAGAAAGCGGGATGGTGCCTATCGTCATTCCAGTCGATGAACTCAAAGAACAATTCATCGGCCGCTACTTCTTGGTAAAAAAACAATTCCGTTATGATGAACGTTCACCAGAGGTTCTAAAAACACGCAAAGGTCACTGGTTTTGGAGCACCATTTGGGAATCTAAAAACATCTATCGTGACGTGTTGATAGCATCCATTCTGATCAATATCTTCGCCATTGCCGCGCCAATGTTTACTCGTTTGGTGTACGACAAAGTAGTCCCCAACCTCGCCTTTGAAACCCTGTGGGTGTTGGCGAGTGGTATTTTCGTTGTCTTCCTGTTCGATCTGCTTCTCAAGTTAATGCGCAGTTACTTCATTGATGTCGCGGGGAAAAAATCCGATATCCTAATTTCCTCTAAATTGTTCAGTAAAGTTCTGGGGATTCGCATGGAAGCAAAGCCTGCCTCTGTAGGCGCTTTCGCGAAAAACCTGCAAGAATTTGAATCAATCCGTGAGTTCTTTACCTCAGCAACCATTGGCTCGTTAATCGACTTACCATTCGCGCTGATGTTCTTGGCGTTAATTTGGCTGATGGCCGGAAACCTTGTGTTTGTTCCTGTCGTCGGAGTGGTCATTTTGATCATCTATGCACTGTTAATCCAAGGGCCACTGCGTCGTACGATTGAAGAAGGCTCTCGACTTGCTTCTCAGAAGTACGCGAACCTGATTGAGAGTCTGGCTGGGTTAGAGACCGTTAAATTATTCAGTGCGCAAAGTCAGTTCCAATTCCGTTGGGAAGAAGCTGTTGCGCACATGGCAAACTGGAATATCAAAAGTCGCCGTATCACCGACAGCATCCAAAACACCGCAGGCTTTGTTCAACAAAGTACCAATGTAGGTATGATCATTTTTGGTGTGTACCTCATCGCAGAAGGTGAACTCACTATGGGTGGCTTGATTGCCGCGACCATGTTGAGCGGCCGTGCAATTGGCCCTCTTGTTCAACTGTCTTTGCTTTCTACACGTTACAACCAAGCAAAGTCTTCGATGACCTTGATTGAACAAGTAATGTCGATGCCTGATGAACAGGAAGAAGGTAAGCGCTACATCCACCGTCCGATTATTCAGGGTCATATTGCGCTAGATAAAGTGACGTTCCACTACCCAGACTCGCCTGTCGCTTCTATCAGAGACCTAACCCTTAATATCAAACCCGGAGAAAAAGTAGCGATCATTGGCCGAATTGGTTCAGGCAAGACCACGCTAGAACGTTTGATTATGGGCCTATACAAGCCTACAGAAGGCCATGTGCGCATTGATGACACTGACATGGAACAACTGCATCATGTCGACGTACGACGCAATATAGGCTGTGTACCGCAAGACAGTAACCTGTTCTACGGCTCAGTAAGAGACAACATTACCTTAGGTCGCCCGTTGGTCGATGACCGTGATGTGATGGACGCAGCCAACCGTGCAGGCGTGACCGCTTTTACTCAGCAAGATCCAGCAGGCTTAGAACGCCAAGTGGGCGAAGGTGGTGCTTTGCTATCTGGTGGTCAACGTCAGTCGATTGCCATAGCGAGAGCCTTCTTAGGACGTCCACCCGTGCTTTTGATGGATGAACCGACCAGTGCGATGGATAATCGCTCAGAGATGCACATCAAACACCAACTCAACCAGTTATTGCCAAGCGAGACATTGATTCTTATCACCCACAAAACATCGATGTTGGATATTGTAGATAGAGTGATTGTGATGGAGAGAGGCAGCATTATTGCCGACGGCCCGAAAGCACAAGTTCTGTCAGACTTGAAGCAAGGCAAGGTAAGAGCAGCAAGTTAAAGCGCTCATGTGACTTAAAGAATCTAACCAAATCAATATCAGAAAAAGCAAAGGGGGAGCATCAGCACCCCCTTTTTTGTTTTTTCTAATGAGTAGAAAATAGCTCGAACCGCTCTATTCAGAGTCGGTCAATTTCAAAGTATTTTAATTACAACGAAATATCTTCTTGTTCCATTTTGAATGAACATTGAATCTCGTATTGGTTGAACGAGAAAACACTGCCGCCATGGGTTCGCTTGGTGGTGACTGTCTCATCACCAAATTGAATCGTCACTCGGGTATACACCTTTTCATGCGCCTCAACTGTGCACTCGGCAAGGTTGGTTTCAAACTCAGCTTCGAGTGTATCCAACTGCGACTTAGTGTTTTCAATCGCGAGATTGTTCTTTTCTCGATGCTGCTCAATTTCTAGCGCTTGCTCTTCGCTGCGTTCCGCTTTTGGTCGCTTCTTAAATTCGAGCTCTTGGCGAATCACATCCATGGTCTGCTCTTGAGCGTGCTTATAAGTTTCTTTCAGCTCGGCTATCTTTTGTCGGTAACCATCGTAACGAGCAAATCCGTGTACCTTGGTTGCGGTATCTCCTTCTACGCCTAAAAAGACACACTCCACTTTCCCACCGACTCTAGCTTCGCCGCCACTGAGCGTACCGTGCTTCTTCAAACTGTCCATCACGATAAGGTTGTTACCACAACGAATATCATTACTCATGCTGTGCACACCCAGTCGAAGGTCGGTGGCGGTTTGGAGCTCGGCGTTCTGCGCGTAGCTTGCTGTGATAGAACCTTGGCTAAACACCTTGCAGCTTTTCGGCTCACCCTCTTTAGTCGTATGACCGATAATCCCCTTCGCGACTTTTATGTCACCCTGAGCTTGGACTTCTGCCGATTCAATAAAGCCACCAACCGTGACACTTCCTGTCGCTTTAACGATCATCCCCGGTTCAATGTTCCCAGAGACAAAGACATTGCCTTTGAATTTAACGTGTCCGGTTGATACATCTACGTTGCTAACACACAAGGCGTCATCTACTTCAATAGTTCTATCTTTGATTATGGGTAATCCAGGAAAGGAAGCGAGTAATAAATTGGGGTCGTCAGGGGAGATGTAGGTGCCCTTTCCAGGCTTAATTAAACTGTCTTGTCCAGGAAGTGGTGGGATAATTCGACCTTGGACGGTAAAGCCAGCGATGCCTTTGGTCGCGGGAGTACGCTTCATCAAGTGATCATTTTGACCAACAGTAATGGTTTGCCCCAAGTCTCGCATATCAATCTTGCCTTCGTCTTTACTGCGAGGCTTCAAGACTTGGCGAGTAATGTCTTCAACCAAGGCGGCAAACTTAGCATCTTTGCCCTTTACTGGCTGCGTCCCTTTCGCGACGGGTTGAGTAAACTTTTCACCGGGTTTAAGCTTGTTACTCATCATCAGCACTTTTCTGAGCGCTAACTTATTAATTCCCTTTGTTATGTGGGCTTGGGCTAAACAGTGAATGATGTCGCTCCCGCGCAGTGCGTGTCCATGATGTGGTCCCGTCACCACCAGACTCGCGAGCATCTCGTCATCAGACAGTTCGACAGCAACGCTCGCGTTACGAACTTCGGCAATCAAGACTCCTTCGTAAGCTTCCCCTTTACCTTCTTTGGCAAGAGTGACGAAGCGCAACACCTCTTCTTCAAAAAGAAAATAGTTTGATGCGTCCAAAGCTTCCAAGGTTGGTGGCAACGTCGTGTTATCAAAGCTTGCTTCAACCACAAACCCCGACGGCAGACATGCCATCACTTGTTGCTTGTCTTCTGACAATGTAACAATGTTATCCCACATTCGAATTGAGTATCCCTAATGACTCAGTTGTTATTCAGTCTATATAATTCGTTCTGCGCTGAGTATCACATTATTAGAATAATCAGCGTCACATCACTTACTTTCGATTCTGCAAACATGACTCATAAATAAGACTTACACATTTTATGATCCACTTCGCCTTTACAAATACATAGGAAAATTTTTCAGAATATTTCGTGTGATTGAATGTCGATTCGATATTAGAGCAAGATAGTAAAGGCGAATAGCTTTAGAAGATTAAAGGCTGTTGTGGAGAGGTGGAACAGAAGTGATGAAGCTGATAATCAGGGTAAAAACGGATTTCAATATGGAGCTTCAGTTTACAGTGTAAATCCAAGATTCTAATTTACACTGTAAATCTAATTTGTAATGGTGAGTCTATTTAAATGATGGCTTGTCTATTTACACTGTAAATTTGCTAGCAAAACATCGACGTCTTTACGAAACTGAATCTCTGCTTGTTTGCGACCCAAAATATTAAACTTTTCAACACAAGTCCCCCACTCTTTCTGCTGAACGACCTTTGCGATGAGTAAGTCAGAAATACCTATGTTTCGATCGTTACTAAGTAGAATCAAGTTCAGTACGCTTAAGCTAATCGCATCGTAACTGTTGCCACCGTTCACGTAATTTCTAACTAACTGAGTTTCAAACTCGCTAACGGTATCGACACTCTTTGGCAGCAGTGCTCGCACCATATCGGTTTCAAGTGAAACCAAAGAACCTGAAACAAGAAAGCAGTAGCTACGCTCGAAGAGACTTAGAGCTTGGTTAATCCAGCTTTGGGAGTTTGAGGTAAGCGCCTTAACCATCAATACCGAGTGGCAGCCACTTGCCTGATCGCGCTGGTGGCCAATATGGACAGGTACAAAATCGTTATCGCGCCAGAATGAAATCAACTCACTAGTCGCACCGAAGCTTGTCGCCAGATAATCCGCTTGGCTGGTTTGCTCTGATAACTTAGCCAACATCCATCGGCCAATCCCCAAACCTTGATGAGGCGTTGAAACTGCAATGCGCATCACTCGAAGGCAGCGACTGGTCGCCGCTTCTGTGCAGCCAAGTTGGTTTGCCAGTAACACAGGTGCAAGGTGTCCTTGAGGCCTGCGTTTTCCAATTTGAATCTGATCGATCAAATCTTTATCTAAACCACCCTCTTCAGTAACCAACATACAACCTAAGCATTCATCTTGCTTCCAGGCGGCGTACAAACGGATTGCTGAATTGTTGAGGAACTGCATTAAATCGTTGGGTGACGTCTGATAATGAGCATCGACAAGTAGAGAAAAACATCGTTGTAACTTGTGTGGATTAACCAAGCAATCTGCTTTTGATAGTTCAACTAAATTTAATTGGTTGATTGTCTGATCAGAAAAGTTATCTAACTCATGAATAGCCGAGTCACTTAGCGACGCATCGCTACAAAGCAGGAAGCAATCAAACAACCAAGCTTCTAGTGGGTCGTTGTTGTTCCAACGAATCGATTGTTCAAGCTTAAAGCCTTTCCAACCAGGGCGGTGTACAGAAAGCCAAGATTCAAACTTAATCCCAAACCCTCGTCCACTGCCCTCGTAACCGTGGACCGTGGTTGAAAAAACCATACGATGATAAATGCCGACCATGAACTTGAGCATAGGGATTGGAATAGCAGCCGCTTCATCAACCAATAGCAGCTCACAATCAGGCTTAGATTTAAGTAAGTCGTCCGGAGCCACGAATCTTAAACTTCCCCCTTGATGGCGAATGTGAGTAGCGTTAACCACTTCAATGACTTCGAGTCTCTGTATTGCATGAGAAAATACCGGCTCTACCGCTTTCACGGAAGGCGCGGTAACAATAATATTAAACCCGTGACGCTCAACTAACAGCTGCGCTGCGGCAATACCCAATGTCGAGCTTTTACCACGCCCTCTATCCGCAGTGAGAATCAAAGGACGTTTACGATGTCCAGACACTACCTTTTTAACTAATTCAACAGCCGTGTTTTGCTGTTCAAATTTGTCCAATCCGTTTTGGGCGCTTTGCATCTGAGGAAGAGCGTGAGTTGCTTGAACTACATCGCCGGCTTCATTGTGTTGTGAAACAGAAATCAGTTTATCGAAATGACGTTTTAACCAACGTTGACCAAAGCCGGAACTTCCACCCTCTTCAGCTTCATTGACGTTTGGCGGTAGCATCAACAACAAACCGCCACCGACTAACGATCCCAGTGCTGCACTGAAACCATTCGCGTCAAACTGATCTCTAAAATCACAAACAAGAATCTGGCATTCACGACCCAGAAGTTGCTGCCCCTTCTTGACCGGTGCATGCGTCACATCGTCGAATGGGACACCGCCAATCTGAAAAATGGATTTAACGTTCTTATCTTGAAGGAAGGTTGAAATAACCGTGTTTTGCCAATCGACATCACCGTTAAAAACCACGCCATAACGGTGATCATTATGTTGAGCAACATCAGAAAGTGTATGCAGAAAAGTGTTGGTTGGGTTTGTCATAGTTAGCGTCCAGATTCATCTAGACACAGTTTATCACAGCCAAATAAAAAGCCGCATAATGCGGCTTTAGAGTCGTAATGGAAAGTTGTCGACTTAGTCGAGCTTGGATTGAACGAAGGCCAAAATCTCTTCCATTGTCGCATCATCCACTTTCTTAAGGTTCAACGCCAAGTTTGAACCCTTACGGCTGTATGAAGCGCGGCCCTTAATAAGCTCAACTTTTGGAGAAGCTTTCTTCACTGGCGCAGGTGCCAATTCAAGAATCCAACCTTCCAAAGTTTCAGTAACGTCTTTAGTTAAACGCGTAACACCTTGTGCTTCGCTACGCTGCCATACAAAACCTTCAGAAGCATCACACTTAGTCAGTAATGTTTGCTGCTGTTCGCCAGTCAGTCCACCAAATTGTTTGTGCAGCTTAACAATGGTTGGTCGACCAAGATCGCTCACATTTGGGTAAGCTTGTAGCAGTTCAAGAGGCAAAGCCGCCGCTTTCAATGCGCCACTCACCAAAGCTTCACTGCACTGGAACATTTTCGCTAGTGCTTTCTGGTCTTCAGCTTCGCCTTTATCTAGCTTCGCTTGCATCTCTTTACCCTTCTCATACAGAGAAAGCGGTTTATGAGCGTTAGCGACATCAGATAGGAACTTAGCGTGTTCGCCGTTGATGTTTTCAGCAACATAGATAAGGAACTCTTTGTCAGCCAAAATACACGACATACGACGACGGCTACCATCGAGAACTTCAATCTTACCGTCTTTGTTTTTACGACCAACCGCTGGGTATTGCTGGCCACGTTCTTTCAATGTTGTAAGAACATCAGAAAGCGCGTGCTCGTTTAAGAAAGATTGCTCACGAGCATTTTCTTCGAAAACAACCGTTTGAGTGGCTACGTCAGCCGCCGGGATTCGAACTAGTTCAAATGAAACCAATTCTTCGCCTGCAACAGAAAGCTCGATCACTTGAGCCTGTTCTTTAGCCGCTGTTTGAGCTTCTTGTGGCGTAGCTACGCGGCGTTTGTTTGCTTTACCAAATAGCTTTGCATTTAAGTCAGATGTTTTAATCGCCATTCTTGTTATCCCTGATTAAGTGAAGGCCAGTTGCTATGTAATACACGCTCTAATTCTAGAGCACTTTTTTGTACTGCGTCTTGAGCGACAGCCAGAGTTTTCTTACCACCCTCAAAGTCGCTCACCGTTAGATCGAAAACCGTGCTGTAAGTATCTGCACAGGTTTCAAAAGCGCGGCTTCTTGGAATAGTGGCCATCATTACTTGGTCATTCAACAGGTAGTTCATCTCAGTTAATACTGATACCTGCTTCTTGTTGTCGTCTTCAAACATGGTTGGCATTAGACGAACAAATTCGAGCCCTTTCCAGTCGTCCGGGAACATCTCGTACACGGTTGGTAAGTGCTGGAAGAAGTTAACCGTTGAAGCCCAATCCAAACGCTTGGCTGCACATGGAATCAGAAGAGCGTTCGATGCGTACATTGCGTTCCACACGAGAGGGTCTACGTGCGGGCCGGTATCAATCATAATCACATCAAAATCATCAGCAATTTTGTCGATAAGCTTCTCTTTTAAAAGACGAACAATATCAAGTGACTGATCTTGAGATAGGCTTTGCCACGCTTCAGCGTTAAACATCGCGTCTTCTGGGAACGCCGAAATCGTCTTTAGATTCGGATACTGTGTTGGTAAAAGTACGTTCTTACGCAAGAATTCAAGATCAACATCTTGGCCTTCTGGCACGTTGTCCAACATGATATCAACAGCAGAATAGATACTGTCGTGCTCTGCACCACTAATTTGTGGGTTTAAGAACAGACGCAAAGAACCTTGTGGATCCAAGTCAATCAAGCAGATACGGTAGCGCTTATCTAAGTTCAAAGACAGACAAGCCGCTAGGTGAACCGCTGTCATTGATTTACCCGTACCACCCTTTTGGTTCTGTACGTTAATAACCCATGGCTTATTGTCTACATGCTGCTTACGTTGGTGGAACTTCGGTACTTCAGCTGCGTCCATCAGCATGTGAGCTTCAGTCAATGAAATCGAGTAATGATTGGCGTTGTTCTTTGTAAACTGATGACCATCCGCTTCAAGCTTGTTGATAGCCTCATCCAATTTTCGACGAGTTAAGCCTGAACGCGTCTCCATCATAGCTTTAGACATTGGAGGGAAATGTTCATCACTTCGCTCTTCCAGAATAATCTCAATTCGGTCAGCCTGAACTTGTTGAGTTTGTTCGGCTAGCTGATAGAGCTTATCAATCGTTTGTTCTCTTTTCATTGCCAGTTTCCGTAATGATTAACCTAGAACAAATTGTACAGCGATTAACAACAAACACAACAAAAACATGAACATACATTTATGAGTAAATTCACATAAAATAGACTATATTTTTACAGTTTGATGAAAAATAGGCTTAGATGAACACAAAAACTTCTATTTTTATCACCGCTAACAGTGCTATTTCCGGCTTACATTTAAAATGTTACATCGTCACTTATTTACAATGTAAATGTAATACCAGCAAATAAACTTCGGAACGATTGAAATACAACCATAGATTACGGTTGGTGTGATTTGCATTCGAATTTGGCAGATTTTCAATAGAAAGTAACCAAACAGACTAAATAGACAAAAAACTCAAAGTCGAAGTAAAAATCGAGTGTAATAAAACAAAAGAGAATTGGAACCTATCCGGAAGAATGATCATGGAGCACATCAACAGTTAGATAATTGATAAGGCCCAATTATGAAGCATGATCAAGGCCTAAACTCACCAATATTGATCGGAGTAAGTGCATGTTAGAAATAATCAACTCACGGAAAAATGATCAAGTAAATATCGTTCCGGAAGCATATAAATATAGAGCTAACTTACGGACAAATGCTTTTGTAATGGGGATTCAAGCTCTATAAGGCCTCATTGCTTGGAAATTCAATCGACACGGATTACAAATACAGAAACATGACAATTTCATGATCATGCTTCCTGATTTATGATGTATCGAGCTAAAAGCCCCCAACCAGTGATTATGGAACCAATACCGATTGAATTTTGAACGCCAAAGGGGAAGAACGATGTAAAAGGGGCATTACTTGATCATTGTTCCGATGAATTGGCTGTCAAAAATATCCACATAGGTGACTTAGAAGCCGCTTAATACAACTTGATCAATTACGGACTGTGGATAAGCTGTATAAGCATAATGATCATGCTTTCGAACCGATAATGATCATGCTTACAATGACTTAATGATCATCGTTCTGAGGTTCTGTGATCATGCTTTCTTTAATTTAATGATCATCGTTTCGAGTTCTTTATGATCATGCTTTCCAATCGGATTTTTTTTAACACTTATAATTCATGCACTTAAAAGCAAACTCACAGCCAGATCATTAGATCACTTAATCATTTAAGATCATATTAATCAAAAAGATCAGTTATTTAAAACCCAATAAATTCTCTTTATTTATGATCATTCTTTCTTTATCATTCAGGAACTATAGTGAAATTACGGTTAGTGTGATACGGATCAAAAATGAAACCAGAAGAGAAATTGTTAATTAAGGCACGAAGCCACAAAGATGGTCATTTATTTGAGGTATCTGAAACAGCCGTTGAATGGATAGAACAATATCAACACTTCAAAGGGGTCACCAAAAGCATCGTTGAGCTTCTTAACCTAATTTCACTACGTGGGTTTAGCAGCAAAGATGGATACGTCTCCACCACCGAGATTATTGAATCAACTGATGGTCAAGTGACTCGCGCCGCCTTGCAACAAAGGTTGAGAGCCGCTGTAAGTATTGGTCTGTTCAAACAAATCCCAGTTCGTTTTGAAGAAGGCCTTGCGGGTAAAACCATGTTGCATCGCTTTGTGAACCCAAACCAATTGATATCGGTTCTGGGTGCTACCAGTTTAGTGACAGAAAGCGTCAAGCAAAATGAAAAGCAGAAGCGTTCTAAAGCACTAGCTCAAACCAAAGTAAACAAGCGCTTACTGAATGAACACGGACTGAATACACCCCCGACGATGAAAGACGAAGCGGATCAATTCATTGTTTCTCCAACCAATTGGGCGGGGATTATTGATCAAGCGTTGGCGCCACCTAGAACACGTAAGAGTTACCAGAAATCTATGGTTTCGATCTCTGGCACTCGAGCGGTGATCGAGACACGATCTTCTAAAAACATCATGACGGTTGACGATCTAATGACGCTGTTCGCGTTATTCACGCTTACTGTTCAATATCATGATCACCACCAAGATGATTATCATCTCGACGCGAAACACACACCGAACAAAACACCACTCTACATCACTGATATTTTGTCTTTGCGTGGCAAGAAAGACAGCGGTCCTGCACGCGATTCGATCCGTGACAGTATTGATCGTATCGAATTTACGGATTTCCAACTGCACGAGCTCACGGGCCGTTGGCTTAGCGAGAACATGCCAGAAGGCTTCAAGAGTGATCGTTTCCGATTCTTAGCTAGAACCATTACGGCATCAGAAGAAGCGCCTACAGAGGGCTCTGATGGCGAAATTCGCATTAAACCGAACCTGTATATCCTTGTCTGGGAACCTTCGTTCTACGAAGAGCTGCTGACGCGTGACTATTTCTTCCTATTTCCGCCAGAAATCCTGAAACAACATACCTTGGTCTTCCAAATGTATTCGTACTTTAGAAGCCGTATGGCACGTCGCCACTCAGATTGTATGTTACTGAGCGAGCTGAACCAGAAGTTGGCTCGTAATATCGATTGGCGTCGTTTCTCGATGGATTTGATCCGCGAACTCAGAAAATTGGGCGAAGTAGGGGATCAAGAAGATACCTTCCTGGTGAATCTTTGGGGTTATCACTTGACGATCACGGCGTTGATCGAAAAAGGAAAAACCACCGATTATCAGGTTGATATCAAATGTAATGTCGAAGAGGTGTTGCGTTATTCAAGAGCGCGTACCACCAACGCCGGTAAGCGTAATATGGCACCGACGTTACCGAACCCGCTGCGTAACGAGATGGTGTCTAAGCAGAAGCTGGAAGAGCTGTCTGAGATTATCGATGGTGAGTTTGAGCCAATTCAACGTAAAGCTCCGTCGCCAAGAGGCAAATTGGGACGTCGAGTTAAGCAGCGTAAACACTCTGTTGAGATCAACGCTGATGAGATCATGATTACTCTCTCTAAATATACCTCCACAGAGGCTCTAGAACGCAGTATAACGGCTTTATCTGCTATGACCGGGCACTCACATGCCTCAATCAAAGAAGAGTGCTCAGAGCTCATTGAGAAGCTTGATTGGTTGAGAGTTGGGGAGGATGTTATCCCATACGAAACACTGAGTCGCTTAATTGAGCTGTACAACGACCGTGATAGCACCAGCAATCGACACCTGTCCATTGAACGTTTGATTTCTGGTTTGGCTGTGCGTCGTAAAGTGTGTAAACAAGTTCACGAAGGTCATTTGGACGAGAATGTGTTTCTGGCGCTCGATGAAATGGCGATTGGCCATTAATCATGAGGGCGTGTTGATCTTTCGAGCTGATTTTTGCAGTAGAAATACCCAGTATCAAGAAGCCCGTATTTACGGTCGATGAATGGATAGTTTGAACACATTAGGTGCTGATTAAAACCGCACCTAACGCTGACAAAGTTCTGACAATGTAACGCATCCAGTTGATTATTATTTATCCCGAATAGACAACCTTTGTCCTTTCTTATGATTAATAGATTGGCTCATATTTTGTTACATCATACTGAATAGATTTTTGCGAGTTCCTAAGGGACTCGCTTTTTTTTGCCTGAAATTCGTATAATTATTTAAATTCAATAGCTTACATGTAAAGCGTAACTGCTGCCCTGAAGCATGATCAAGGCATGGATCATGCTTTCTACGGATCCTATTTGTGAAGGAATTCTGCTTTGGTGTTTGATCGATCAGGGTTAAATCGTGGAGTGGATCAGTGGAGTTGACGTAGAGCTGCACCTTGATCATCGTTCTGGTGTTGGCTTGCCATAAAACGCACATGCGATTCGATTAGTTTTTCTGATTCTTCTTTCCAGCGCGGTTCTTGTTGGTTGGTAAATTCCAAAGCCAGTACACATAAATGCTGGAGCCGCTGCGTACACCACTCTTGCAAGTCAGGCTCTGATTTTGGGTCGCATGACACGGCCTGCAGCTTGCTATAGGCAAACATCAGGTATTGATAGGCCTTTTCTTGATTGTGCGAACCACCAGCCTCGTTTGAGAGCGATGATACGCTTGGTGCTGCAAACTTTGTCGATGTCGTCAGCGTTACGTCTTTATGTCGATAAAACGTAAAGACTCTCAGGCATCCGTCTAGCCAACATGCGATGCCTTTGCTCTGCTCATCCGTGATCAATGGCCCCCAGAGCGTGTCTGGAGGCGTTAAGATCAAAGGTTCTAACTGGTCCACTTGATCATGCTTTCGGTCTTTGTACCAATCTCCGATCCGCTCTAACCAAGTGTCTAGTTCATTCATGCAACGTTATCCCACTGTTTTACAAAGTGATTATCAGCAACTTGCTTGATTTCATGCTGTATTTCACAGCTCTGCTCTCGAATTCGATCTGCGTTTATTGAATAGTTTGGCTCATTTTTGACGAGTTCGCCAAATGGCAGATCGGGATCGGGAACGGCAGAGATCAACAGTTTAGTGTACGGATGTTGTGGATTGGTTAAGATCGACTGTGTTGATCCCCATTCGACGATCTGCCCTTTGTACATTACCGCCGTCTCTTCTGCGATGTAGTGTGCCGTGGCGAGATCATGGGTTATGTACAAAAAGCCAATCCCCAACTCTTTCTTCATTTTTTGCATCAGGTTTAACACGCCAAGTCGTATTGAAACATCCAACATCGAGGTAGGTTCATCGGCAAGGATAACCTCAGCACCGACTGCGAGCGCTCTTGCTAGATTAACCCGCTGTCTTTGGCCACCACTGAGCTCATGAGGGTATTTGGCTAGAGTTTCAATGGGTAACTCCACCAGCGTTAATAACTCTTTGAGACGCTCTGTGAGAGCATGTTTCGTGGCAACTTGCTTATGGATTTTAAGCGGGCGCGTTAAGTGGTGCTCAATGGTGTGAGTTGGATTAAGTGAGCCAAATGGGTCTTGAAATATCATTTGTACACGGCTGCGGTAATCCAAGATATCTTTGCGGCTTTTTAGGGTAGAGATGTCTCTGCCATTGAACAGTATCTCTCCCTCTGTCGGTGGGTAAACCTTGGTCATCAATCGGGCGCAGGTGCTTTTCCCGCAGCCTGATTCTCCAACCAGCGCCAATGTTTTACCGGCATGCAAATCAAAACTCACCCCATGCAGTGCTCTAAAGATCGCTTCTTTGCCAAATCCACCGCCGACGGTGAACTCTTTAACGAGGTTTTTCACTTGAAAAATAGGTTGTGACATAGAGCTCTCCTAGCACGTAGTCGCGTGCGCATGTTCGTGAATGTTAGGGAAAGAACTCCATAGCTTTTGGGTATAGGAGTGCTGAGGGTTGTTACGAATCTCATAGGCTTGGTTGATTTCAACGATCTGGCCGTGGCGCATGATGGCAATGCGGTCACATAGCTGGCTCATTAGTGCTAGGTCATGGGTGATGAACAATATCGAAAACCCAAACTCTTCTCTGAGTTGGTGTATTTGCTGCAGAATTTCGCGTTGTACAACCACATCAAGCGCCGTTGTCGGCTCGTCCATGATGATCAATTTGGGATTGAGGGCGAGCGCGATGGCGATGACTAAGCGTTGACGCATCCCTCCGCTGAACTGATGCGGATATTCGGTGAGGCGGTTACGAGGAATGTTTACAAGGTCGAGCAGTTTCTCTGCGCGGTCTTTAGCTTGTTCGTTGGTCATTCCTTTGTGGTGACGTAAAACATCAGCGAACTGCTCTTCAATGGTCAGTACGGGATTGAGTGAGTTCATTGCACTTTGGAATACCATGGCGATTTCGCTCCAACGCAAGGTGTTCAAGTGGTCGTCAGATAAACCGAGCAGATCTTGCCCGTTGAACAGTATCTTCCCTCCAGAGATGAAAGCAGGCGGCTTGTGTAAACGGTTAATGGCAAACGCGATGGTACTTTTTCCGCACCCTGATTCGCCAGCCAAACCAAAAATCTCGCCTTTGCCTATGCTAAAGTTTACGGATTTTACAGCATTAAAATCGCCGTCATCGGTGATGTAATCGACACATAGATTCTTCACTTCGAGAAGTGGTTTATCTGGATTTTCCCTAGACATGATAAATACTCAGTTATGATATTGATAACTATTATCATTAACATGAAGTGAATTTAGTGAAAGCGATGAGCACAAAAAGAATGAAGTGCCTCGAAATTTATCTTGGGTTATTTCACGAAATTTCAGTGGGAAACAAGAAATGAGAACGGGGAAAATGAGAGGTGGATCAAACCACATTTCTTATGGGGAATCTTGTAAATGTAATTGCAGAAAATGGCTTTGGCAAAGTTTAAATGAGGCATTTATTAATTAGCTTTGTGAAGCGTCGGAATCATCACATTTCAGTACAGAATGTCTTAACAAGTGAAATAGCATTTGCTACAGATTACCTGTCCATTACATGGTGCTTTTCGGAGGAAAACATGTCCATTAATTCTATCAACCATGATGAAATGACAAATATTGCAAACAAGTGGGATGCTGAAGAAGAAGTATCTTTCAAACCAGAAAAGAAAATGAAGTCCGCTGAAGCTCGTCGTCGTATTGAAGCTCTAAGAGAAATTAGAGAAAGCGGTTTTAGTCTGGAAGAAGCGAGGGAACTAGGTCTTATTCACTAAAGACCCCTATTGCATTTAAGAGGGTGGCGCACCGCCACCTTTTGATTTATATAACTTTTTAAAGGGCTGTGAGTTTTTTATAAGTAAACCATGCTCCTTGTCTCCCACAATTTAAATCCATTGTCCCGCCTTTACATTGCTTGTTCCCGACTAAAAACATGCTCATGGCATACTCTTGAACTAAGTTGTTTGACAGTAATATGCAACGCCACTAATTTTAAAGTTAAAGCAAAAATATGCGATGTCGTTGGTAAGGAGAAGGCTATGTCTAATTCTGTGGCTAAAGCCAAAGAAGTGCTGTTTTATGAACCTGAAGATCCAAACGGATACCTGTCAAATTTTGCAGCTTGTCCCATTAAGGTTAACGATCAAGTTTGGGCAACCAGCGAACATTATTATCAAGCGATGAAATTTGCTTCTGAAGCGTTACGCAATACTATTTTGGAAGCCAGTACCCCTGCTGAAGCGTTCTCTTTAAGTCGTGATTATGAAGACCAAGTTCGAGAAGATTGGTATGACATTCGTGTTGAAGTGATGCGGTTCATTGTGACTGAGAAGTTCAGACAGAACCCACAGTTTGCGCTGTTTCTGACTAACACCGGAGATTCGGTGATCAAAGAGCATTCTCATAAAGACCATTTTTGGGGCGATGGTGGTGATGGAACTGGTGAGAACCGCTTAGGTGAAATTTTGATGGCGGTGCGACAACAGCTTCGTAATCAACAACTGCATTTGATTGCTTCGCACTAACCTATCGAGTACAAGTTCAAAGATAGTTTCCCTAAACGTTAAATTTTAAAGGCCGCTCTGCAATTTAGTATTAAGCAGAGCGGCCTTTTCGTTGCAAGTCGAGCTAAGGTGACTAAGAGTAGAAAAGTGCTCTACAACGTCAACTAGGCGCTATTACAGATAAACGAAGGATCTATAAGTACCCTTGCACGATGTCATCGAGCTGACCATCGTCTTTCATTTGGTCGAGACGTTGGTTGATGAAGCTTTGCAGCTTAGGATCCATCTCAGGGTCAAACGCCAAATGGATAGGGTAGTTATTGATCACTGAACCAAACTCTTGCATCTGGTAATCATCAATACTTAACTTTTGCTCGTTTAGGTTGTATTTGATTCTCGATTCCATCTCAACAAAAACGGTATCACCAGGCGTTCGGTTTAATACACGAAAAGCCGCGCTGTAATCTTTAACTCGAATCTCGTTGAGCTTACCTTGTTTGATGTAAGGCTCTAGGTTTGGATATTCGAACCCCACCAGCAAGACCACCGCTTTTCCGTTTAAATCGTCGATAGTATTGAACTCAAATGGTTCCTTGCCACTGCTGAGTAACACGTGTTTTACATTGTAAATCGGATCTTTAGACAGGTTTACAGATTGGATATTTCCCCAACTAGGACTGCCGTAGGTTATCCAGTTTGGATTCTCTCTCGCGTCGAGCTTGTCAATCATACGGTTGAAAGGGTAGGTGTGGTAATCGATCTCGTATTGGCTGTCATCAAATACGGCCTCAACAATATCCGAAACCATTCCTCTGTGAGATGACCCGTCAGTTTCGATCTGAAAAGGTTGCGCTTGGCTCGCAATAATGTAGTAGTGAACAGGTTCGCTTGCAAAAGCATAACTGCTTGAAAACAAACTGACTATGGATGCAAATATAAGATGTTTTTTCATAACCTTCCCTAGTTATTTGATGAATGACTACTATTATACTAGTTGAGTAATTGTAGTTTGCTAGGATAACAATAATGGTAATTTGTGTATGGTGACAAAAGGAAAACGCTATATTGGACTCTCCCGACAGTTGATCGGGACTATCATAGCAATCAGCACCTTATTCACGGTTATAGTGACAGGTCTAGGGTTGTATGTGGAGTACCAAAGTCGAGTTTCTTTTATCAGTTCTCAGATCGAACAGGTTAAGGCTGGCTATCTTTCGGGTTTAACGTCCAGTTTGTGGGTTGAAGATCGAGAGCAACTGTTTGTGCAAGCCGAAGGTATCTCCCGCCTACCCTCGGTTAGTTACCTTCTTATCGAAAGTCCCGATGAAAAAATTCTAGAATTAGGTCAAAAGACCTCAGGTCAGTCTTATTCCCAGTCTTGGGAAATGGTGCACCAGATGGGGGGGACAGATTTCCCATTAGCGACGCTCACGGTGCAATCTGATTTGAGCATGATCCTCAACGACTTTGAAGAACGAGTTGTACTATTACTCGCCTTCGAAGCCGTTAAAATCTTCTTATTGTCTCTGGTTTGCTTAACGATCGTCTATCGCCTCGTGGTCAAACGCTTAATGACTATGTCTTCCCAGATCAACCAGCAACAGGTCGAAGACAACAAACCACGCTTCATAACGCCAACCGATTCTACTTACAAAGACGAGATCTCGACACTAGAGAGTAGCTATAACCAGTCGGTTGAACGTATTCGTCAACAATACCAAGAACTGGAAAAAGCCAAAGATGTCGCTGAGGTTGCCAACCGCAACAAAAGTGAATTTCTTGCCAACATGAGCCACGAGATCCGCACCCCGATGAACGGGATTATCGGACTGTCGTCTCTGCTCTCAGAAATGGATATGCCGAAAGAGCAAAAAGAGTATGTCGATATGCTCAATACCTCTTCGCTTACTCTACTCGACTTAATCAATGACATTCTCGACTACTCGAAGATAGAAGCGGGTCGTCTAGAACTGCAACAAGAACCAATGAAGATGATGGGTATTGCTGCCGATGTTGAATCGACGTTTAGAGTTAAAGCCGAACAGAAAGGGCTCAGATTCCAACTGGCGATTGATCCTAAGATCCCAACCATGGTGATTGGCGATGGCACCCAGCTAAGACAAGTGCTGAATAACCTAGTCGGCAACGCCATCAAATTTACCGATCATGGTCATGTCACACTCTCACTTCGCTTGGAAGAAGTCATAGAGCCAGAACAAAAGCTCAGAGTGAAATTTGAGGTGACTGACAGCGGTATTGGTATTGCTGAAGACAAGCAACAATCGGTGTTCGATAAGTTTCAACAAGCCGACGGCAGCACCACCCGTATTTACGGAGGCACCGGGCTTGGTCTAACGATATGCGATAAGATCGTGACCTTAATGGGCAGCAAGCTTGAGCTAACCAGTGTCGTAGGCAAGGGGAGTACATTCTACTTTACCGCTGACTTTGACCCGAGCCTGGACGTTGACGAAAGCAATATCGATTTTAATAAAGTCTCGGTGCTTCTGGTTGATGATAGTCAGCTGAATATGCGTATTACCTCAACACAGCTTCAATCATTCGGCGTTAAGTCAGAGTGTTGTGAAACCGCCACCCAAGCGTTAGAGCTTGTTTCGGAGTCTGTGGCGAAGTCATCGCCTTATGATCTGGTGCTGATTGATAAAGTGATGCCGTCTATTGATGGATTCCAGTTAGCAAGAAGTTTGATTGAGCGTTTTGACAAAGCGTGTCCTAAGCTGGTGATGATCTCTGCCGACCCACGCAAGCAAGATGAAGCGCGCGCTAAACAAGTGGGTTTTGTTGCCTACATAGCTCGCCCTTATCAAGATAACCAACTTAAATGGACGTTGAGTGAAGTTCTCGCGAGAGCAGCGGATACCTCAAACTTTACCTATCCAAACAGAGGTGAGGTCGCGTTCAAAGACAATGAACCAGTACCATTAACCAAACCAACGAGGTCTGTTGAAGCTACACCAACGGCTTCTGTCACAACCACACAAACAGACAAACAAGCTCCAATCAAAGAAGAGCTAAAACCAGTGGCCGCTTCGTTTAGTGGCAAAGTATTGGTCGTTGAAGACTCTCGAGTAAACCAGCAAGTTGCCAAGATGATGCTCAAGAAGCTTGGCTTTGAGGTTGATATTGCCGATAACGGGGAAATTGGTGTCGAGAAATTCCAGGCCAACGAATACGAGATGATTTTTATGGATTGCCAGATGCCGGTTCTCGACGGTTTCGAAGCCACTAAACAGATCCGAGCGCTCGAAGAGGGTTCTTCAAAGCACATTCCTATCGTCGCACTCACGGCCAACGTTGTGCAGCGAGACAAGCATTTGTGTTTTGATGTGGGTATGGATGAGTTTTTACCAAAACCGGTTAATCAAGGAAAGCTGAGAGAGATAGTTGAGAGTTTTTTATCTAAAGAAACCGATTCGACCAAAGAAGAAGATGAGCAAAAGATTGTTTAGTTAGTGCCTCATTAAACGTAATCGTTGAAAATAAAAACTCCGACTGAATCAGTCGGAGTTTTTGTATGTGCTCGATTTTTTCCTAAGCCTAAGCCTAGGTCTAGGTCTAGGTCTAGGTCTAGGAAAATGGTTACGTGACGCTAACCAATACTATCAATATGAATCACTACAGAATCGGGTCGCCAGTATTCCAACTCGCAATCCATTAGTTCACCGTCCTGTTTGTAGTTCACCCGGCAGATCTTTAGAACGGGCTGCCCTTCTGCCAAATTTAATGCCTTGGCGACATGCGCAGGGGCAGAGGTGGGTATCACATCAAAGCGCGATCGTTTGGTCTCGTAGCCGTATTTTTCTCGGTAGATGCCTGTCAGCGACATGGTGAGGTTTTCTGACAACACCTTCTCAAACAACAGCGCTTTTAAGACGTTTTCAACAAACAGCACCGCTCTGCCATCAATAAAGCGTAATCGCTCAATCACGTGTATCGGGGTTATCTGTTCTATTTCTAATGCTTTGGCGTAATCGCCTGCGGCCATTTCTGTGCGGGTGCTGAGCAGTCTGGTTTCTGCTATGCGGTGTTGTTCGCGAATCATTTGATGAAAGTGAGAGCGAGACAGCGGGTTGTAGCGGATACGTTCGGGTGACACATACCAGCCACGGCGCTCTTCTCGGTATATCAAACCTTCTGTTTCCAGAGACACCAACGCATCTTTGAGCGTGATTCGTGTGGTGGAAAACAGTTCGCTAAGGTTTCTTTCTGATGGCAGTTTTTGCCCTTCAATGAAGATACCTGATTGAAGCTGCTCTCGAATACTCGCCTTAATTCTTCCTAACTGTGTCCCTGATTGCCCGGTGCCCAATGTTCTCATTACTGATCTAGTCCATAAGTTCGTGTGCTTAATAAGGTAAACCATGGAGTTAACAGGAATGTGACAGTAAACAATGGCTTATTGTCATATGAGTGAAATATAACTGCCACGTAAATGCACTCGAACTGTCAAATAACTTGCGGCAAACCGTCACATTCCGGCTATAGCATACAAAACGAACTTACTGACCTAGTCCAGAAGGATAGAGACAATGAAAACTTTGCTTAGCCGTTCAACTGTATCGCCAGCCAAACTTATGGGTTCATCTACAAAGCTAATAGGTGCAACGCTAATAACGGCAACACTTTCAATGCCAGCGATGGCGAAGGATGCTGATCTTGAGTCACTGATTGAAGCCGCTCAAAAAGAGGGTGCAGTTTACAGTGTGGGTATGCCAGACAGTTGGGCAAACTGGAAAGGCACATGGACTGACCTGAAAGCAAACTACGGTTTGAAGCATCAGGATACGGACATGAGCTCGGCGCAAGAGATCTCGAAATTTGAAGCAGAGAAAAGAAACGCAACCGCAGATATCGGTGATGTGGGTTTTGCTTTTGCACGTGTCGCTGTGAAAAAAGACGTAACGCAGCCATACAAGCCAACCACTTGGAATGACATTCCAGACTGGGCAAAAGACAAAGATGGTCACTGGGCTCTGGCTTACACCGGCACTATCTCGTTCATTTCAAACAACAACCTTGTTGAAGATGCCCCAAAATCTTGGAGTGACCTACTAGAAGGCGACTACAAAGTAACAGTCGGTGACGTAGGTGTAGCCGCGCAAGCAAACAACGCGATTCTAGCGGCAGCATTTGCTAATGGCGGTGACGAGTCGAACCTAAAACCAGCGATTAAATTCTTTGGTGAATTAGCGAAGCAAGGCCGTCTGTCTTACACGGATCCAAGCATCGCGAACCTTGAAAAAGGCGAAGTGGAAGTGGCAATCATGTGGGATTTCAACGCACTGAACTACCGCGACAAGATCGACCGTGAGCGCTTTACCGTCAGCATTCCACAAGATGGCTCAGTGATTTCTGGTTACACCACCATCATTAACAAATACGCACAAAACCCGAACGCGGCGAAGTTGGCTCGTGAATACATCTTCAGCGACCAAGGCCAAATCAACTTAGCAGAAGGTTACGCACGTCCAATCCGCAGCAACATTACGCTACCTCAATCAGTTCAAGACAAGCTGATCTCAAACGAGCAATACAGCAATGTTCACCCAGTGACTGACTTCTCAGCATGGGAAAAATCAGCACGTCGCCTGCCACGTCAATGGCAAGAAAGCGTATTGATTCACCAGCAATAACCCCGCTTAACACACCACCTTCAATAGGTGGCTTATAGAAACAAGCAATAGAGAATAGACCATGAGCAATAAGGTTATCCTTGTTGTTCTAGATGGACTGAACTATCAGGTAGCCCGTGATTGCATGGGCTATCTGAACGGTCTTCTAGAACTAAGTGATATGCAGACAAAACAGGGCGATTCGCACAATGAACAGAGCGATTCGTACAATAAACAGAGCAACTTGCAAATCATGAGCACGCAAAAAAACAAGCTGCGCGCCACGCTTTACCCTGTGCAGTGTGAGCTGCCATCTATGTCCCGTCCACTGTATGAGTGCATTCTGACCGGTGTTCGCCCTGTCGAGAGTGGCATCGTCAACAATCAAATCGTGCGTTTATCGAATCACGAGTCGGTATTTAGCTTGGCGAAGTCGCAGAACAAAGTGACGGCAGCTGCGGCTTACCATTGGGTGAGCGAGTTATATAACCGAGCGCCATTTGATGCTGTGCGTGACCGCTTTACCAACGATGAGACCATGAACATTCAACATGGCTGTTTCTACCACTGGGACCACTACCCAGATGAAGCCTTGTTCTTGGATGCTGAGCACCTGCGCGTGACCCATCAGCCTGACTTCTTACTGATTCACCCAATGAACATTGACGACATGGGACATAAGCATGGGCTAGATTCTCGCCAGTATCGCAACAGTGCACGTGGCGCGGATATCTACCTATCAAACTATCTTGAGAAATGGGTAGACGATGGTTATCAAGTGATCATCACCAGTGACCACGGCATGAACAATGACTTGTCTCATGGTGGCATTCTGCCTGAAGAGCGTGAAGTGCCTTTCTTTGTGATTGGCGATAAATTCACACACCAAACGTGCTCAGTGAAACAGACCGACATCTGCGGCAACGTGTGTCAGCTACTCAACTTAGAACACGATAAATCTTACACTCAGGAATTGTTGGCCCTATGAGCAGTTCTGTAATCATGCAGAGCGATGGCGCTGCGCTTAAACCCAAAACCAAATCTTTGTTTCAACGCTTCAAGCCTGCTTTGTGGCTTGCGCCTTTCGCGCTGTTTTTCTACTTGTTCCAACTGGCACCTATGGTTTGGGTGCTGATCAACAGCTTCTTCTATGACGACGAACTCTCTCTCGAAAACTATTCTGAAATATTCGATTCTGCCTTCATGATGCAGGCCTTCGGTAACAGTTTATGGTTGTCGATTTGGTCGAGCATTGTTGGCTTAGCGATTGCGACTTTGTTGGTCTCTTCACTGCGCCGTGTTGATTCTAAAATCCGCGATGCGGTGATCGCGTTTACCAACATGAGCAGCAACTTCTCTGGTGTGCCTTTGTCGTTCGCCTTCATCATCATCCTTGGTACTAATGGTGCGATCACCTTATTGCTTAAGCAGTACGGTTTACTGGGCGATTTTGACTTGTACGGCAAGTGGGGTTTGCTGGCGATTTACATCTACTTCCAGATCCCATTAGCGGTGTTGTTGCTGTATCCAGCGTTCGATGCCTTGAGTGACGACTGGCAAGCCGCTTCGGCATTGCTTGGCGCGAAAACTTGGCAATACTGGACCAAAATAGCACTGCCTGTGTTGTCGCCTGCCTTGTTCGGCACCTTCATCATCTTGATTGCCAACGCGATTGGCGCCTATGCGAGTGTGTATGCGTTGACCTCGGGCAACTACAACGTGATTACGATTCGAATTGCGAGCTTGGTATCGGGCGACCTGTTCCTAGAACCAAACCTGGCTGCTGCAATTTCCGTGATTCTGATGGCGATGCTGGCCTTCATCACAGTGATTAACCAATGGCTGATCAGTAAAAGCTACGCAGGGAAGAGAAAGTAATGAACACCGTAAATACTCGCTTTCATAAAACGGTTGTCTATTCGATTGTCGGCATCATGATGATTCCGATCTTAGCGACCTTTATCTACTCGATCTCCTCGCGTTGGGGCGCCACTATCCTGCCGGATGGCTTCACGTTAGATTGGTACATCAACCTGCTGACGGATCCTCGCTTCTTGCAAGCCTTTGGTCGCTCACTGTTTATCTGTGTGGCAGCGCTGTCATTGAGTGTGGTGTTGGTTCTGCCTGCGATTTTCGTGGTGTTTTACTATTTCCCGAAACTCGACAAGGTGATGAATATCCTGATTTTATTGCCGTTCGCAGTACCGCCAGTAGTTTCGTCAGTCGGCTTACTTCAGTTGTATGCCGATAGTGAGATTTCTTTGATAGGCACACCGTGGATCTTGATTGGTACTTACTTCACCATCGCACTGCCATTCATGTACCGCGCGATTGCCAACAGCTTTGAAGCAATCAACTTGCATGACTTGATGGACGCTGCTCACCTGCTCGGTGCAAGCACCACCAAGGCGTTCTTGTTGATTATTCTGCCAAACCTTAAGAAAGGCTTAATGGCGTCGCTGTTCTTGTCGTTCTCGTTCCTATTGGGCGAGTTCGTGTTCGCCAACATCTTGGTGGGTACACGTTACGAGACGCTGCAAATCTACCTATACAACATGCGTCAAACCAGCGGCCACTTCACGTCAGCCCTAGTGATGACGTACTTCCTGTTTATTTTCTTACTGACTTGGTTGGCAAGTCGTTTCAGCCAGGGAACAAAATAATGAGCTATGTAAATGCAATAAACCTCACCAAGAGCTTTGGTGACAACACGGTGTTTGAAGATATTGAATTCTCAATCGAGAAGGGCGAATTCATTACACTGCTTGGCCCAAGTGGCTGTGGTAAATCGACTCTACTGCGCAGTTTGGCTGGCCTGAATCCTGTTGATGGCGGTGAGATCTGGGTCAACGGCGAAGAAATCACCCACCAAGTGCCGCAACAGCGTGGCATCGGCATGGTGTTTCAATCTTATGCTCTGTTCCCGAACATGACGGTTGAAGGCAACATTGCGTTTGGCCTCAAGATGAAAAAGCTTGCTGCTGACGAGATTAAGCACGAAGTCGCGAAAGTGATTGGGCTGGTGGATTTAACGGGCAAAGAGAAATTCTACCCGCATCAGCTATCAGGCGGTCAGCGTCAGCGTGTGGCTTTGGCAAGAGCTTTGGTGGTCAAGCCGCGTATTTTGTTATTAGATGAGCCGCTTTCGGCGTTGGATGCGAAGATCCGAAAGCACCTACGCCAACAGATCCGAGATATTCAAAAAGAGATGAACCTGACCACGATCTTCGTGACCCACGATCAAGAAGAAGCGATGATCATGTCTGACCGTATTTTCTTGATGAACAAGGGCGAGATCGTACAAGCAGGCACACCCGAAGAGATCTACACTCAACCAGCCAATGAATTTGTGGCTGGGTTCATGGGACACTACAATTTGGTGCAAGCGAACAAGGCTAAACAGCTGTTCAACATTGAAACGGAGTGGAAAGTGGCGATTCGACCGGAATCTATCTACGTGAAAGAACAAGGCCGACAATATGGCGAGCATATCTCCGCGCCGAAAACGGGCACCATTCGTAACCATCAGCTCTTGGGTAACGTGATTCGCTACCAAGTGGACGTTGATGAATGTGAGCTGACGGTCGACCTACTTAACCGTTCCTCTGAACGATTGTTGGCAAACGGTAGTCAACTTGAACTCCTGTTTAACCTAAACGAAATTCAACCTGTGAGAGCCTAAGATGTTCAAACCTTTGTATGTATTTGATATGGATGAAACGCTGATCAATGCCGATGCAGCGATGCTCTGGAATGAGTTCTTGGTTGAAAAGGGCATTGCCACTGCGCCCAACTTTATTGAAGAAGATAAGCGCTTAATGGGCCTGTATTCGGAAGGCAAATTGAACATGGAAGATTACCTAACATTTTCCATGCAGCCGTTAGCCGATATGCCAACAGAGCAAGTCACCGCATTGGTGGAAGAGTGTGTTGAACATCATATTTTGCCTAAACAGTTTAAACAGTCGAAACCTTTGATTGAGCAGCTTGAGAATGATGATATCGATATGTTGATCATCTCTGCCAGCGTGACTTTCTTAGTGGAAGCGGTCGGCCGTAAGATTGGTATCGAGAATGCACTAGGTATTGATTTGATTGAAAATCAAGGCCGTTTTACTTCTCAAATATCAGGCGTACCAAGCTATCGTGAAGGCAAAGTGACGCGTTTAAAAGAGTGGTTAGACAATCAAGAAACCAATTACTCAGATATCCACTTTTATACCGATTCAATCAATGACTTACCTTTGTGTGAGCATGCTGATTTTGCCTATCTGGTGAATCCGTGTCCGCGTTTAAAAGCGTTAGCTGATCAACCGAACTGGTCGATCCTCGACTGGGATTAACGCGAACCTTATATTCGAATTAGGTTCTTTCTAGAACTCATCAAGCCGCTGACTACAGCGGCTTTTTTACATCATCAGTCTAATATTCGATTTATCACCTTAGCTGACAAAAGTACGCATGTAACAATTCAATAACATCTCTTGCTTTGCTGTAAATCAAACCACCACTCTTCAATCCCTTGATAGCACTCACTTTGTTGTTGTGAGGGTTTGTGTGTAACAATTATTTTACAAATTGATGGGGTTTCATCGAAATTGCCCATTTTCCTCCATCCATTCCATTATTTCCGCTTGTGGGCCAAATTTAATTAAGGACAAAAACCACGTAATACAAAACCAATAGGTACAAGGAGAAAGTTCATGGTGGATACATACAACCCGCTTGGTACGGATGGATTCGAGTTTGTTGAATACACGGCCGTTGACCACAAGGGAATTGAGCAACTTAAAGCACTGTTTGTGTCACTTGGTTTTGCTGAGGTCGCCAAGCATCGCTCAAAAGAGGCTTGGCTGTATCGACAAGGTGACATCAACTTCATCGTTAATGAACAGCCACACAGCCAAGCGGAAGCGTTCGCTAAAGTGCATGGGCCATCGGTGTGCGGCATGGCCTTTCGTGTCAACGAAGCAACAGCTGCAATGGAACAAGCGTTTAAGGGCGGTGGTGAAGAGTACAAAACAGAAATAGGGCCGATGGAGCTGAGTATTCCTGCCATTTACGGCATCGGTGAAAGCCTGCTCTATTTTGTGGATCGTTATGGCAAGCAGAGCATCTATGACGTCGATTTCCGATTCTATGACGATGCGGAACAGCGCATGGCCGAAGCTAATGTTGGCTTGTATGAAATCGACCATCTCACGCACAACGTGAAACAAGGCAATATGGATGTATGGTCTGGGTTCTATGAGCGTCTGGGCAACTTCCGCGAGATTCGCTACTTCGATATTGAAGGTAAGCTGACAGGCCTTGTGAGCCGCGCCATGACCTCACCGTGTGGCAAGATTCGTATCCCTATCAATGAGTCTTCCGACGACAAATCACAAATTGAAGAGTTCATTCGTGAATACAACGGCGAAGGTATCCAACACATCGCACTCGCCACCGATGATATCTACAAAACCGTGAAGACTCTGCGTGATCGCGGTATGGACTTTATGCCAACTCCTGACACCTACTACGAGAAAGTTGACGATCGTGTGAAAGGCCACGGTGAAGACACTGATCTGCTGCGTGACCTACGCGTTCTGATTGATGGAGCACCGACCAAAGATGGCATCTTGCTGCAAATTTTCACGCAGACAGTAATCGGGCCTGTGTTCTTTGAAATCATTCAGCGTAAAGGCAACGAAGGCTTTGGCGAAGGCAACTTCAAGGCGCTGTTTGAATCGATTGAAGAGGACCAGATTCGTCGAGGAGTATTAGACGATGCATAAATGGATCTCGTTTCCTCATCGGGAGGGAGTGTGCTCTAAGCAAGCGCATGCCGACTTCCCCGAAGAGGCAATTTATGAGCGCGAAGCCGGTCGGAGTGGATTCTTCGGCCCTGCGGCTCACTTTCATCACCAACATGCCCCAACAGGTTGGTCGGAGTGGGAGGGCGATCTGCGCCCTCGCGCTTTTGATTTTACGCTGGTGGAAAAAGCCAGCCAGATAACCCCTTGGGCGGTGCCTCATCTTTTGCACAATGCGGACTGCAAAATTCGCGTATGGCGCATGGATGAGAAGATGGATTTCTTAGTGCGTAACTCCGATGGTGATGAGCTGCTGTTCATTCACCAAGGCAGCGCCGATCTCTATTGTGACTATGGTCATCTAGCGGTGAGTGAAGGGGATTACGTGATGATCCCGCGCTCGACCAACTGGCGCTTAGAGCCAAGTGAGCCGATGTTCATCTTGATGATTGAGAACACAGACGCGGCTTACTCCCTGCCAGAGAAAGGCATGGTCGGTAATCACGCGGTGTTTGATCCTGCTGTGCTCGACATCCCTTCTATCAATGATCAATTCCGCGCTCAGTATTCAGAAAACCAGACTCAGGTTCAGGTGAAGCGCCACGACAAAGCCAGTGTGATCACCTATCCGTTCAATCCATTGGATGCAATTGGCTGGCATGGAGACTTAGCGGTGGTGAAAGTGAATTGGCGCGATATCAGACCGCTGATGTCGCATCGCTACCACTTGCCACCTTCTGCACATACGACGTTTGTTGGCGCAGGCTTTGTGGTGTGTACCTTTGTACCACGCCCGATTGAGAGCGACCCCGGTGCATTGAAAGTGCCGTTCTACCACAACAATGATGACTACGACGAAGTGCTGTTCTATCACGCTGGTGACTTCTTCAGTCGCGACAATATTGAAGCGGGCATGGTGACCTTTCATCCAGCAGGCTTCACTCATGGACCTCACCCTAAAGCGTTTAAGGCAGGTCAGGCGCATAAGAAGAAGTTTACCGATGAAGTGGCGGTGATGATCGATACTCGCCATGCGCTGCAGTTCTCTGATGAACTCGATAGCGTTGAAAACAAAGAATATGTCTACAGTTGGCAAGAGAAGTAAGGGGCAACAAGGATGAAATTAGCAACCAAGAAAAATGGCACTCGCGACGGTCTACTGATGGTCGTAAGTAAAGATCTTAAACAATGTGTAGCTGCCACCGAAATCTTCCATGCGATGCATCTAGCGCCAACCATGCAGGTAGCATTGGATAACTGGGACAGCGTGGCTTCTCAGTTAGAAGAGTTATACACCTCGTTAAACAACGGGCATGTGACTGGCAGTGAAGTGTTTGCTTCTCAGTATTGTGAATCGCCTCTGCCAAGAGCTTATCAATGGGCAGACGGCAGCGCGTATGTAAACCACGTTGAGCTGGTGCGTAAGGCGCGTGGTGCTGAAATGCCAGAAAGCTTCTGGGTTGATCCACTGATGTATCAAGGCGGTTCAGATGCGTTTATCGGCCCTCGTGACAACATCGAATTTGCCAGTGACGAGTGGGGCATCGATTTCGAAGGAGAGGTAGCGATTGTCACCGGTGATGTACCAATGGGTGCCAGTGCTAAACAAGCGCACGATTCGATTCGCTTGTTGATGTTGGTGAACGATGTGTCGCTGCGCGGCTTGATTCCGGCAGAGCTAGCGAAAGGCTTTGGTTTCTTCCAGTCTAAGCCTTCTTCGGCGTTCTCCCCGGTTGCGGTAACACCTGACGAGCTTGGCGAACAGTGGAAAGGCAGCAAGGTACATTTACCGCTGATATCGACCTACAACGACCAGCCTTTTGGTTGTCCGAATGCCGGTATAGATATGACTTTCAATTTTGCAGAGTTGGTTGTGCATGCAGCTAAAACTCGACCATTATCGGCGGGCGCGATCATAGGTTCAGGCACGGTTTCTAATAAACAAGGCACTGACCATGGCACCTCGATTTCTGAAGGTGGTGTGGGATATTCATGTATTGCTGAAGTACGCATGATTGAGACGATTAGAGATGGCAAACCGTCGACTCAATTCATGTCGTTTGGTGACTCGATCAAGCTTGAGATGCTTGATGTGGCGGGTGATTCCATTTTTGGCGCGATAGACCAAAAAGTGAGCCAGTATCGAGCGCTATAATCCACGTAATAGGGTTTCAGTATGAGCGAGAGCATCGTGAACAAGAACATTATACTTTACGGTTACTGGCGCTCTTCGGCTGCCTATCGGGTGCGTATTGGATTAAACCTAAAGCAACTCAACTATGAGTCTAAATCGGTCCATTTGGTGCGTAATGGCGGCGAGCAGCATGATCCACAATATCGCGAACTCAATGCCAGTGAATTAGTGCCCGTGCTGGTGGATGGTGAAGTTCAACTCAATCAGTCGCTGACGATCTTGCAATACTTGGACGAAAACTATTTGTGTGAGAGCAGCCCAGACGCCTTGTTGATTCCTGAGCAAACACCATTGCGCTATCAAGCGTTGGCTATGGCTCAGGATATTGCGATAGAAATTCACCCTCTTAATAACCTGCGTGTGCTGCAGTATTTGGAGCGAGAGTTGTCGTGTGAGCAAGAGGCGAAAATAGACTGGCTTCACTATTGGATGAGCCAAGGTTATTCGGCGTTAGAAGAGAAGCTTTCTAAGCATCGTCAAACACACGGTGATTCAGTTTATAGCCTCACCGGTTCACCATGTATTGTCGATATCTGCTTGGTGCCACAGGTGTATAACGCGCTGCGCTTTGGCGTTGATATGTCGCCGTTTCCGCTGATTAACTCAATTGTCGAAGCGTGTAATCAGTTGCCCGCTTTTATTGATGCGATGCCAGAGAACCAAGCGGATGCGAATGAGTCCATGTAGATTCGCTGATGTAAACGCAAATACTTTTCCCTTGCGCTAACAAACCGTTTCTTGAAAGAAGCGGTTTCCAAAATTAAATATATTAAATGCAGTAAGCGTATGAATATTTATTCCGTTTAGCACTAATATGGACCTAATAAAAAATCCTCGTTATTAAATAAGAGGCTTTAACCCAAGATTTTATATTAGTGGTGATTATCATTCGATAATATTAATAATAAACAATACCTTCGCCTTTCGTAATCAGAGTACCAGCTTCATTGGTAATTATTTTATCTAAATCAAATAATGAACCAATCGCCGCATTACCCAATCCAGCTTCAATGAACTTACAAACGGCATCAATTTTTGGGCCCATAGAACCAGCAGGGAATGAAAATTCTGCTAAACCAGCAGGCGTTGCTTGCTTCATTTCTGCTTGGTCTTCTTTACCATAGTTACGGAAAATCGAACCATCGGTTAAGATAATAAATAAGTCGGCATGGATTTTTTCAGCCAGCAGTTCAGCCGTAAGATCTTTGTCAATGACGCATTCTACGCCAGTACTCTTACCTTGCTCAATACTCACGGGAACACCGCCGCCGCCACAAGCGATAACAAGGTTTTCTGTATCTAGAAGAGTTTCAATTTGCTGAATTTCAACAATGCTTTTTGGCATAGGAGAAGGCACAACGCGACGGTAGTACTCGCCATCAGCTTTAAATTGCATTGTGCTTTGAGCCATTAACTCTTTAGCTCGTTGCTCTGTATATACAGGGCCAACAAATTTAGTCGGGTTAGCAAACGCAGGGTCTTTTTTGCATACTTCAGTTTGCGTGACTAGCGTCGCTACGTCTAATTCAGGGTCAATGTTTCTTAGCTCTTGTTGTAACATGTAGCCCACCATGCCACAGGTTTGAGAGCCGAGTACATCCATTGGGTATGGGGTAGTCTCTGGCGAATATTCGCTATAAGCCGCGTTTTGTTCCATCAACAAACCTACTTGTGGGCCATTACCATGAACGATAACAATCTCATGCTCGCGTGCGATTGCGGCAATACTCGCCGCTGATTTTATTATATTTTCACGTTGGTTCTCAGCCGTTAATGCTTGGCCTCTTGCTAAAAGAGCGTTACCGCCTAAAGCATAATACTATGCGCATGATAATGTCTCCGATCATTTAATAATGATTTTATTTATTTTACGTAGGGATTAACCGCTTGTTTCTAATTAAATTCAAGATTATTAATAACAATGACTAGGTTTTTTAATTACTCTTAAGTAATTAACATGCCGAGATAGTATGGGAAAATAACTGTTCTAAATGTGATAGCTATCAAATTATCATTTCACTAGAAATAGAGCTGTGGGAGCGGGAATTATTATAATTCGATTAAATATCCATAAGCTGGGATACAATCCAGTGGTGGACTCTTTTTTTGTATAAATGATTCGTCTTTAGTGAATATTATCTCAGCCCAAAAAATGAATAATTTAACATTTTTGTTTTAAATATGACGTTCAGATCTCATTAAGAACTTTAGAAAAGATACGGAGCCAAATTGAAGCGGGGAGGACACTAGCTTAAATAGTGGCTTTGATTCGGTTTTCAGTCGGCTGCCTTTACTCCAGATGTTATCTGACAGCCAAGTGAAAAGTGGAGATAGCTTGCTACGTTCTAGGCCTAATCGCTAAAGCGAAACAACGCGCTTTATCTCTTCCAAGACCTCGGCGTTAGCGATTGCTCCGAGGTTTTCTACACTCTTGCCATTGATCACCTGTTTCACTGCTAACTCCACAAGCTTGCCTGAGCGTGTTTTTGGCACATCGCTGATCGCAAATATCTGGCTTGGCACGTGTCTTGGTGAACAAGAGGATTTGAGTTTGCTTTTGATGGCTGTCAGTAACTCATCATCTAGATCCACACCTTGTTGTAGTTGAACAAACAGCCATATCTGTTCGTTGCGGTCGATGTCTTTACCGACTGCGATAGAATCAACTATGCCGTCAATGGTGTTCACTTGTTGATAGATTTCAGCGGTACCAATTCGCACGCCACCAGGGTTGAGCGTGGTGTCACCTCGCCCGTAAAACAGGTAGCCGCCATGCGCGCTCTGTGCGACTTCGTCACCGTGATGCCACACGTTATCGAACTTGTCCCAGTAAGTGCTGTGGTAGCGCTCTCCGGTGTCATTCCAAAAGCCGGCAGGGAAGTTGGGTAAGGAGTTGGTGCATACTAGCTCGCCTCGTTCATGATTGACCTGTTGGCCCGACGAATTGAACACCTTGATGTCGACCCCAAGCCCTGCCTGTTGGCACTCACCGCGATACACAGGCGAGATTGGGTTGCCTAAAACAAAGCAGCCACAAATATCCGTGCCGCCAGAAATCGACGCTAAATGCAGATCTTGCTTTATGTGCTTGTAAACGTAATCGAACTGCTCTGGGTAGAGCACAGAACCCGTCGAGCACAGTGTTCTTAATTTAGGAAGGTTGTGACTGTCGATCGGTGAGAGTTCAGCTTTCTCAATCGCTTCTAGGTACTTGGCTGAGGTGCCAAATGTCGATACGTCTGCACGCTGCGCTAAATCCCACAAAACGTTGGGTTGCGGGTAAACCGGGCTACCATCAAAGATAACCAAACAAGCACCGCTCGCGAGCGCAGAGACGTGCCAGTTCCACATCATCCAACCACAAGTGGTGTAGTAGAACACGCGATCGTTTGGCTTAACATCACAATGAAGTTGATGCTCTTTTAGGTGATTGATAGTGGTGCCACCAACAGAATGGACAATACACTTTGGTTTTCCGGTGGTACCGGAGGAATAGAGCACGAACAACGGTTCATTGAAGCCGACACGAGTAAATCGAAGAGGTTTTGGCTGATAGTGATTAATGATGCTGTGCCAGCTTTGGATCGACACATCATGTTCAGCTTTGTTTTTCTTTAAATCGTTCTTCTCTAAATCACTCTTCTCTAAATCACGAGTCGGTTTCAAATAACCGATCTCACACACCTGTTTTAATTCGCTTAAGTGTTCGATGATTTCACGGTTCTTGTCCGTCATATCGAACATTTTGCCATTGAAGGTGTAACCGTCACAGGTGAACAACACTTTGGGTTTCACTTGGCCAAATCGCTCAATCACACTCTCGACGCCAAAGTCAGGTGAGGTTGACGTCCAAATCACGCCTAAGCTTGTGGTCGCTAGCATCGCAACCACGGTTTGTGGCAGATAAGGGGTATAAGCGGCAACTACATCACCTTGCTCCACGCCACAATCCAGGAGCCACTGTTGAACACTAGAGACTTCCTCACAAAGGGTTTGCCATGTGTAGCTTTGTTGCTTGCCACGTTCATTCTCAAACCAAATCGCAAGCTCGTTTGGCAACGTTTTTGATGAATGCAGCAAGTTTTCGGCGTAATTCACTTGTGCATTCGGAAACCACACCGTATCGCGATTCGATTTAGGCTGCTGCCAGCGGCTCTCGCCTTGAGTTTTGATGCGTTCGCCTTGTGCGTTATCAATACAGTCTTGCGAACCCACCATTCCACAAAACTGCCAGACGTTCTGCCAAAACGACTCGGGATGTTCCACAGACCATTGATGAAGCTCCGTGTAGTTTTGTAATTCCCGATCGAGTATGCCCTGCTGATCAAGGCTATCCATAAATCGGGTTACGTTGGCGTGTGCGATACGTTGGTCGCTAGGTTGCCAAATTGGCTTATTGCTCTCGTGCATTCCTTTACCTTTAACAAAAAGTTAACGATTTCAGTCTGGTATTTAGGTTTTACAAAGTCAAAAGATCAGCAAAATAAGGGGGTGTCGGAATTGTGTAAATAAAATGTTACACGATTGCCTGTTTCGAAAAATCGCGCAAATTGGCGGATATAAGGAGTCGAGATAGGCTTAAAGGGAGACATTCGAAAGGAGGTGTGTAATGACTCAATATCATTCTAAGCCCGTGAGCCAAGAGGGATGGGTTGAGTGGAGCCTCGAAGAAGATGCCATTTGGCACGACTTAGTGAAAAGGCAACTGGACGTCATTAATGACCGCGCATGCGATGCCTATTTACACGGTTTGACCCTGCTGGATTTGCCATTAGACAGAGTTCCCCAGCTTCCAGAGATAAACAAAGTGCTAATGGAAACAACGGGTTGGCAGGTACAGCCTGTGCCTGCGTTGATCGATTTCGACCGTTTCTTTGATTTGCTCGCCAATAAGAAATTCCCAGTGGCGACATTTCTGAGAACGCGAGACGAGTTCGATTATTTACAAGAACCTGATTTCTTTCATGAAATTTTCGGCCATTGTGCCATGCTGACCAATGCCGATTTTGCGACATTCACTGAGCATTATGGAAAATTAGGCCAAGCAGCGACAGCCAAGCAGCGCGCGTATCTGGCCCGTTTGTATTGGTTTACGGTCGAGTTCGGTTTAGTAAAAGAAGGCGATAGGCTGAAAATCTATGGCGGTGGCATTCTTTCGTCTCCGGCGGAAACCATGTATGCGTTGGGAGGGGATTTGGCCGTTCGTGAGCGGTTCGATCTGCAAACGGTTTTAAGAACCCCTTATCGCATCGACATCATACAACCGAAATATTACGTGATTGATGAGCTGTCTGAGCTCTTCAAAATCAGTCAGGAAAACCTATTGCAGCAAGCTGATCTCGCGATAGACGAGGGATTACTACCACCACTTTTTGAACCTAAGGAACCAACACATGTTGAATGAACAAAAATGCGAAGCCTGCAGTATCGATGCAATTTCTCTTAATAAAGATGACCAACAATCTTTACTGTTGGAGTTGTCTGATTGGCAGATCATCGAAAGAGACGGCATCCCACAACTTGAGAAGGTGTTTAAGTTTAAGAACTACAAACAAGCATGGGCATTCAGCAATAAAGTGTCAGAGTTGGCAGAAGAAGAATTCCATCACCCTTCGATCTTATTGGAGTGGGGCAAAGTCACCGTCACTTGGTGGAGCCACTCAATCAAAGGCCTACACAAAAACGACTTCATCTGCGCCTCACGCTGCGATGTGTTCTCGGAGAGTGAATAGTCCTTCTGGGCTGGGGAAGGGCTTCTCCAGCCTCAATGATTTGAATACCCCATTATTCGACTCATTTTATGATTTGAATAATGAGCTTAAACAGCTCATAATGTGATTTGAATAAGTGATACTTTCGCATCATGGGGCGTAATATGTGGATTTGGCAGCAAGATAATTGGCCAAACTTTGTTTGGGATAATCAGAGAATAGGCGTGAGGTTAAGAGAAGTACGGCTTAATCAGGGCATCCTATTAGGCAAGATAACCTCTCAATCCGCAGACCAAACGCAAACAATGCTCGATACTTTGCTAGCGAACATTGTCCACTCCAGTGCGATAGAGGGAGAAAAGCTAAATGCCTTCTCTGTTCGTTCTTCTTTAGCTAACAAACTTGGCGTGAGCGAAGAGCGACCTTTTCCTACGACAGAACAAACTGATGGCTTAGCCGAAATTATGTTGGATGCCGTGCAGAACCTCACTGAGCCATTAGCGCTTGATAGGATTTTGCATTGGCACGATAGGCTGTTTCCTCAAGGTTACACCATGTTTAACCCTGTAATCGGAGGTCAGCTAAGAGGTGATACTCCCATGCAAGTGGTATCGGGAAGAATTGACCGTCCGAGCGTACATTTTGAAGCACCTAGCCGAGACATTCTTGATGCTGAGTTAGATGCGTTTATCACATGGTTCAATGATTCACTTACCGACGCTACACTCGATCCCTTACTTAGAGCTGCGATAACTCACCTTTGGTTTATCACCTTACACCCGTTAGATGATGGTAATGGTCGTATTACTCGATTGTTGACTGACTTGGCGTTAGCACAGGCCGAGCAGCAGTCGGTACGTTTCTATGCGATGTCGGTGGGGATTCTCGCTAACCGCAAGCATTACTACGAGATATTGGAGCGAACCCAGAAAGGTGGACTCGATATTAGCGAATGGTTGATGTGGTTCTTAGATACGTTAGACGAGACGTTTACAGGCGTTTTCGCTGAGGTTGATCAAACCGTTTATAAGACTAACTATTGGCGAAGTATCGACCAAACTAAGCTTACAACAGAACAAGTAAAAGTACTGAATAGGATGCTCGATGGTGATTTTTCTGAAGGTATCAATGCCAGCCACTATCAGAAAGTAGCAAAGGTGAGCAGTGCCACTGCAACACGTCATTTGAACGCTTTGATTGAGCATGGCTGCTTAGTCAAATCTGGTTCTGGCGGACGAAGCACGCGGTACTTATTACCAAAGTAAGTGATAGACGTTCGTGTCGCAAGTTGCCGATATTAATCTGAATATCGGCGACTGTTAGCGGCTTTTAGAGATAACTCTTTAGTGCGCAGATTTGTATTTTTTCCAATAATCAAAGCTGTTAAGTAATGCTAATTCGATACCTTTTCCATGGTATTTGTACGACACATAAAATCGTTCTATATAAGCGTAGAACTGAGGTGTATGCTGTGAAATTATTGATCTTTTTTGTGCGTGGACACTAACCATGAGGTAACCCACAACTGTCTTTTTCTTTGTTTCAGCGACAAAAAAATAGACATTTTTATTGTTCAGCTTCTCCTTGAGTAATGACTCCGTGAAAAGTAAATCAATGATTCTTAACTTACTTAAGTTGTAGTCACTTAAACTGTATTTGTTCCTATCTTTATTCGAATGACTAATATTACTGTGGCTGCCGGTTAATTGTTCGTGACACAAAGCATTGATAGAGAATAGATCGTTGAGAGTCGCTTTTCTAATTAACACCTTAAATCTCCTTTTTCTACGGTTATTCTTCTGACGCAAAACGTCTAAGATGCTAAGTAACTGATTAGAATAACCACTAGTAATTAAACTTAATTTATTGGCAGATAGACGTTTTTGTATGTTCGTAATATTCATCCGCGCGCTGTTTTAGTGCTTGGATTAAAGCACTTGGCAAGTTCCTTTCTTTTATCCAATGTTCAAATACTTCTATTGATTGAAATGTTCCAGACGAGATTAGATTGGAGTGTTGAGCTAGGTGATTTAACCAGTAAAGTGTTTGCAGAGCTTCCAGTGGATTTTTGGGGAGTTGTAGCTTTCCTTTTCTGACTTGTCCCTTGATATAAGGCTTCGCTGAATCGTCAAAAACTCTGCTGTTGTGTTCGGATTCGGAAAGTGGGTCTGGATTAATCAGCATTGAGCTATATCGTACGTAGAGTAGGTATTCCTGTTCTACTTGATCAAGCTCGTTGAAAGAATCGATTTTATCCTTAGGAATTGTCGTTTCATGTACTCGGTGATGTTCATCATTTAACAACAGCAACAGGTTAATTGGTTGAGCTGAGTAATGTTCAAGTAGGCGAGACACTGACTTCCAATGAAGCAGTAAATTCCGAATCAAACCTATGGTGATTGGCCCTTCTGGGTACAGCTTATACATGTACTTAACTTCGTCTTCATTAGACAAAATATGATCTAATGCAAACGTATTGATAAAAAAAACAGGGTGTACATAAGTAGCAATATTTCTGCCTTCCACACTGAACGGGTTATCTAAAGGGATGACTTGCACATCAACCTTTTCTAAGGCGTTTCGCAAGGCGTTCAATAAAACATCATTTGATTCGGATAGGTAAAGGTAAACCCTTTTTTTTACTGTTTTGGTTATGACGGTAAGCGGGTGTTTCTGCGTTGGGTTAGAGGTAAAATAAGAGGTCGCAAAATAGTTAGAGAATAGGATTATATTTGGAGATGCTCCTATCTTTTTTAACATCCCTTTTAAAATAAGACATCCACCAATCATTGAAGACATAAGAATGATTTGTTTTAAATTCTTTAAGCAAAGCTCAGAAAAGGAAGACAATACGTCGCAATAGGTGTGAGCAGGAGTGGCTAAAACTAAAGTATCCCAATAGGAGGGAAGGGGAGATAATTCAGTATAGAACTCATTAAATCTAACTAGCCCGACGAGCGGTGCTAATTGTGGTTTGTTTACCTCGCAACTAGCTAAGTACCCATGTTGTTTCATTAGTCTTTTTCTAGTTTCCCATTGATGGGAACTCTTGCTGATGAGGGCTATTTTTTGACTAAAAGGAGCTAGGATTTGGCTCGTTTGAATACCGGCAGGGCCGGCACCAACAACCAATGTGTTGCCTAAAATCATGATGTGACTCTCAATGTGAATGTTTTCTTTAAATACCTTTCGGCATCTTCGCTGTTTTATTCTCAATAACACCACTTCATCGTGGCAATTTAAAACTTCGTTGTTTATTTAATTATTATTATTAATTGAGGTGAAACCATCTTCTTGAGGAAGAATGTTTCATAGATTCTGATGCTTTATTTAAAGTTGTTTGGGGTAGGCCATCGATTAATTAATCGTTAATTTACGCTGAAATTAATACCCTGCCGTATTTATTTGATTCATTTTGATTGGGTTGGAGAGGGTCGGTTGAGGTATCTAGTATCGCTGGAATGCTTCACCTACGTCTAACCAACTTATCCTTAAGAATCAAAATGTCTGGAGAGATACCTATGTCAGCAACTAGCAATAACCAAGAACAGCCAATGGATTCACACTATTTGCCAGAGCCTTATCGAATTAGGGTGATCGAGCCTGTTAAAAGAACAACGGAACGTGAGCGAGAACAGGCGCTAATGAAAGCGGGATATAACCCTTTCTTGTTGGATAGCGACAAAGTGTTTATTGATCTCTTGACCGACAGTGGAACGGGAGCTGTCACGCAGGAGATGCAGTCTGCAATGCTAAGGGGAGATGAGGCGTACAGTGGCAGTCGAAGTTATCGAACGCTTAGCCAAGCGGTAAAAGACATCTTTGGCTATCAGTTTACTATTCCTACACACCAAGGACGTGGTGCCGAGCAGTTATATGTCCCTGCCCTGATTAACAAACGTGAGCGAGATCAGGGGCTCGAACGAGGCAAAATGGCCGCATTTTCAAATTATTTTTTTGATACTACTCAAGGGCACACTCAGCATAATAATTGTCGAGTGATCAACGTTCCTTCACCTGAAGCTTTTAATACTGAAATTAAGAGTGATTTTAAAGGTAATTTTGACTTGGAAGCACTCGCGGCAGGAATCGAAGAGATCGGTGCTAAAAATGTGCCCTATATCGTAAGTACGATTACTTGTAACTCTGCAGGTGGTCAGCCTGTTTCTCTTGCCAATTTGAAGGCTGTTTATGAATTAGCGCAGTCTCACGATATTCCAGTTGTTATGGACTGTGCCCGATTCGCAGAGAACGCTTACTTTGTTAAGCAGCGTGAAGAGGGCTATGCCGACTGGAGTGTTCAAGAGATAACTAGCGAAGCTTTTAAATATGCCGATCTCTTTGCTATGTCAGCGAAAAAAGATGCCATGGTTCCTATTGGTGGGCTACTCGCTTTCAAAGACGATAGCTTCTTAGATGTGCAGTTGGAATGCAAAACACTATGTGTGTTATTGGAGGGCTTTCCAACATATGGGGGTCTAGAAGGTGGAGCGATGGAACGTTTGGCTGTTGGACTTTATGATGGAATGGAAGAAGACTGGTTAGCATCACGTTTGCAGCAAGTCGAATACTTAGTGAACGGCCTAGAAGCGTTAGGGGTCCGTTGCCAGCAAGCGGGTGGGCATGCTGCCTTTGTTGATGCCGGTGCATTATTACCTCATATCTCACCAGAACAGTTTCCTGGACATGCTTTGTCTTGTGAGCTTTATAAAGTGGCAGGTATTCGAGGTGCAGAAATCGGTTCTTTATTACTAGGGTGTGATCCTGAAACAGGAAAGCAGCTTCCTTGCCCGGCTGAATTGTTTCGTTTAGCTATTCCCAGAGCAACCTATACACAGGCCCACCTTGATTACATTATTGCTGCTTTTAAAGAAGTGAAGAAACGTGCTTCATCAATTGCAGGTTTAAAGTTTACTTATGAGCCTAAGGTATTGAGACACTTTAACGCTACATTGGAACCTGCACTTTAAGTTGTGCCCCTTTGCACACAGCAAAGGGGCTACCTCTCTTTTATCTGAAAAAATTCAAGCAACGAGGGTTATGGGTTAGCGTGATAGTTTTTCTGGGGCTGAGAAGCTAAGTTGTTTTGAGAGGCTAAGATGAATTGAAGTTCATCCTTTTTAGTTAGGCAGATTTGGCTCGATTGGTTATTGACGTTGACGTTGACGATGTCAAATTCGTGCCAGAAGTAGAAATAGCTGATTATTAGTACAGAGAGGATGGTGGAAGATAGGCCAACAAGAGCCCATTGGTAGAGTCTTAAGTAGTTAGAACGAGGTAACTTTATCTGTTTCGGTGGGTCTAGCGAAGTTTCAAACTCAGGAATGTGGATCTTGTAACCTTTTCTTGGAACATTTACGATTTTGATACTATCAAGTTCTAAGACTTTTCTGAGGTTGGTAATAGCGACTGGCAAAGAGTTAGGGCCGATGATATCCGGGTTCCCCCACGCAGCAATGATCAGCTCTTCTTTAGTCGAAATAAATTCTTCTTTTTGGATCAGAGTTTCTAATATGCAGCTTTCAGGTAGAGTGATTGAAAATGATTTTTGATTACTGAGGAGGAGTTGAGCCCCCGATTCGTCTCTTTGCAGTACACAATTACCTATAGGCAGTTTTACGTTGTCCAGTTGTACTCTTAACATAGTGTTTCTCCATATACCTAGAGAAGGGGGATTAAATCGCACCCCTAGGATTTTATATAATGACTCATATTTTGAATATTATTAATAAATTTGTGAATAAAATTTGAATTGAAGTGTAAGTTTTTTGCACATTAGATGGTGCTATCTGTTTTATATAAAACTGAACGTGAGATTTTTACCTCCTTTGTTTTCTAAGTAGATCTTCATCCAACGCCAGTCATTGTCCTTACAGGCTTTAAAGGTGCAATGAACATTTTTGCCCTCAACGATCTCGTTGTCGCAGAAGTCGATAAATGATTGGAAAGAACGGCATATAAGTGTGTCCATAAATTCGTAATCCTTTTGAGAATTTATTCATATAAATCTTCTTGATTTTATCTTTAGAGACGACGTAGTTTTAATAAAAAATGATTATTAATTACCTCCAGACACCTCTTTCATACAGGAAAGGAGGACGAGATAGACTCTGACTTATAGGATTGAATTATAATTATGCACTTTGATTGTTCTGGGCGTGGGGGGGAGATGCGGGATTTAATAAAGGCTCTCGCTTCATTTATTAGTTATAAATTATTGGAAGATTTGTCAGGTCGCTCGCATAATTTTACCGTTGGTTCTTAGGAACCAGCGACTCTTGCATTTTGCCAAATCTTTTGGGCACATAAGGATGAAGTCACCCTCTATATATTTGATAGCAAAGTTCCCCAAAACCAACTTTGTTATTCATTACTGGGCAGTGTTACTTGTAGTCGTCCTATTTTTAAGTGACCAAGATCATATCAGAAACTCTGTCATTTTCCTTCTTACAAACAAACATGTTTTGCTGTTCAATACGTTAAACGGAGCCACTCCATTTTAGGTGAACCTTGTTTGGTTAAGGCTTTTAGACCTGATTGAAACTTTTCCTATACGCTGTTGTGTAACATATGTATTTCCCCTTTCACTTTCTGTTTGTGCAAGGAGAAAAGTTGATAAAGATGAGCCCATAAATTACCCATTAATTACAAGAATTCATTTTTCAAATCCCTCTTAATACCTTCTGACTAACAAAAGTTGAGCCGAGCTGTACAACTACCATGACAACAACAGGAAGTTATTGATATGAGCGAGAATGTACCATTTACGAAAAAGACAAAGCGTTTTTGGCTAACGCTTTTGGGAGCCGTAATGTTTGTCGTTGGCACGCCAACCTTGACGAATGCGGCTGAAGATAAAGCTCTAAAGGGAGCTGTGGATTATTATGTTTATGGTTTAACGTCCAGTGAGAGCTTGCCGAACAAAGACAGCAGTGCGGCAGCTGGTATTGCACGGATTACATTGAATTGGCTAGCTTACCAAAAAGAGAGTGATACCGGAGCTTTGCAGCTGAGGGTTGATCATAAGCACGGTTATACAGATAGTACGCCCTCTGAATTTGTCATGGGTAATGTCGGAGGGTTTGGCTTAATCCAACCAGCTTTTAGTGATATAGGTTTAAGGTTAACGAATCTTTATTGGACACAAACCTTTAATAAACAATCTACCGATATGATGGTTGGTTTTTTAGATACGACTGATTATGTTGATACTTATCAGTTGGGTAACCCTTACTATGGTTTTTCTAACTTACAGTTTAGTACCGGTTCCGGTTCCATCCCAATCCCAGATGAATCAACATTCGGCGGTGTTCTACGCCATATGATGTCGGAAAACTATTATTTTTATGCAAGTTTCTCTGATGCAAAAGCTGATTCGACTAAGCCTTTCGATGGTGTTGAACAGTTCATCAATGATAATCAATATTTTAAGTCCCTAGAAATAGGTTGGGTGGAGTCGAAAGACGATTTTTATTTGAAGAATTCACACCTAACAGTTTGGCACAGTGATGGGCCAAAAGAGCAAGCTAGCGAAAACTATGGCGCAAATTGGTCATCCATATATAAAACCGGCTCATGGATACCATTTTTCAGAGCCGGTGTCGCGCAAGGACCTGAGGCTCTATACAAATCTTCGGTCGTGTTTGGCACAGGATATAGTGGGGTAGGGCCTGGCACGCTTGGTATCGCTCTAGGTTGGGCTAAGCCTAATGCCGAACTAGATGATTCTTATAATTCAGAAATCTATTACCGCATGAATTGGGGGGCTCTCTCGTTAACTCCTAATGTGCAATATCTTCACACTTTACCGTTTAACTCAAAAGCCGATGACAGTTGGATTATAGGTTTAAGAGGCAACCTTCACTTCGGTTTTTAATGCAAGCCAAGCCGTTCTTTCCTAAATCACAACGGGAGAGCGGCTCTTTACGATGAGGCTTCAAATCGGTACCTAGAAATTAAATTAATTACCAATAATTAATTTATAAAAAACACGAAATTTACGTACCTTGGTTTCAATATTAAATGACATTCGTGAACCCATGACTACCAAGCGCCTACTTAGTATTAGTAAAGGAAGAAGAAAAGGTTACTTCTCTCGAGACAAGATTCAGCAGGATTACAATGTGCTCGAAGGAGCGCGCCAAAGAATATTGTACCTTCTCGACAACTTTAGCCACTTTTATGTATCGTTTTCCGGAGGGAAAGATTCTGGTGTTCTTTTGAACTTAACTATCCAAGAATCAAAAAAACGTGGCCGACTACCTGTTGATGTACTCATCGTAGACTTCGAAGCCCAATATCACGAAACTCATGCTTTTATTGAGCGTATGGTACTTCGTGGCGAAGTAAACCCATACTGGGTTTGCTTACCGCTTAGTTTAAGAAATTCAATTTCACAATTTCAGCCTAAATGGCTTTGTTGGGATCCAGATAAGGAAGCGCAATGGGTTAGAGAAATACCACGACATGAAGGCGTGATTTCTGATCTGGAGCATCTCTCGTTTTTTAAAAAAGGCATGGAATTTGAGGATTTCGTCTTTAAATTTGCTCATTGGTACCAAAAAAAGAAAGGCACACCAATTGCTGTGCTCATTGGTATACGAGCGGATGAGTCTTTACATCGTTTTAAAACTATTAAAAATCGTGCCAAAAAGAAATTTGATGATAAATATTGGACGACTCAAATGCAGGGCGACGTCTATATGGCTTACCCTCTTTATGATTGGAAAACTCCAGATATTTGGGTCGCGAACTCGCGCTTCAATTGGGATTACAACCGTATTTACGACTTAATGCATAAGGCCGGCGTCCCTCTTTCACAGCAGCGGCTTTGCCAACCTTTTGGAGATGAGCAAAGAAAAGGTTTGTGGCTATATCAAATATTAGAACCTGATACCTGGCAAAAACTAGTTGCCAGAGTAGAAGGGTGTAACTTTGGTGCTCGATACTCAAAAAGTCAGGGGCGTATCCTTGGTTATTATCGATTTGAATTACCACCGGGACTTAGCTACCGGCAATACAGTAAATACCTTTTGAAAACCATGCCGCCACATGTAGAAAAACATTACCGAGACCGAATTTTTAAGTTCTTACAGTGGTGGCGTAAAAACGGCCCTCAAAAAGGAGTGACCTGCATCCCTGACTACGCAGAGAGTAAATTGGAATCTAGGAAGCAAGTTCCTAGTTGGAGAAGAATTTGTAAAGTACTGATTAAAAATGACTATTGGTGCCGAGGGCTCTCTTTTGGGTACAACAAGTCCTTAGCAAAACAATACCATGCCCTTTATGGAGAAGAGAGTAATACGAATGGAAAGTGAACCTACTCAAGCTTATCAGCACCGCACCAAGAAGCGGTTGAAATCTATCAATAACACGAACAAACAAATCATTGATAAGGTCGCAATTTACAATAAAGCAGTCAAAGTACTCATCGAGCTTATTCCTGACTTACCGCCAGCTTGTCATGTTGAAATGATCCCACTTGATGAGATAGAAGCTAACCAATACAACCCAAATAAAATGGCGCCTCCAGAAAGTAAACTTCTAAAAACGTCGATGGAGAAAAATGGCGTAACCATGCCTATTTTAGTCAGTTGTTTGAATACTTCGGTGAAAAAATATGTCGTCATCGATGGTTTTCATCGCTATCAATTATTATTAAATCACCCCGAACTGCAAGCCTTAAAGGGCTACGTCCCCGCAGTGGTGCTTAGTTTGCCTGAAGAAAAGTGTATGTCGACTTCGGTTCGTCATAATCTTGCTCGTGGTTCACATCAAGTCGAGCTTACAGCTGCTTTGCTTATCCAGCTTAAAGACATGGGATGGACAAATCATAAGATTTGCTACGAACTGGGAATGGATAAAGATGAAGTTTTACGATTGCAGCAGGTCACTGGGCTTGCTGCTGCTTTTAAAGATCAGGACTTTTCACAAGCATGGGAGTAATTATTTTTCTAGAAGCCAAAAACAACACGAACGTTATTCTGTAGATGTCCAAATATGATCCTAATTTAGTATTTAATTACTATTTCACTCTGAAATTTAAGCGCTAAAGTCGATGATTCTAGCGCTTTTTTGAACGCCAAATCCACTAAAAAAAGAAGCGGATAACCGCGTCTAAGAAAGCAATGTGAACCAACGAAAGGAAAGGTATTCATTTATGGATAGTATGAAACAGAAACAGGCAATGACAACCAAACCGCCTTCAGTGATTGGAGGTGCCTGTATCGTCGCATGCATTTGCATCGGTGCTGGTATGCTTGGGCTCCCCGCTGCTGGTGCTGGGGTCTGGACCATCGGTGCTTTAATGGCTTTGCTCTTCACTATGCTCATCATGACAACCAGTGGTTGTCTATTGCTTGAAGTTCTAAAGGATTACCCGTACAGGTCGTCTTTTTCTTCCATCACTAAAGACTTGCTAGGGAAAGAGATTAATTTTCTAAATAACTTAATGATTTATTTTGTAGGGGGGATTTTACTGTACGCTTACATCACCTCATCCGGGCTGATTATTAATGAATACTTTGGCCTGGCCCCAAAACTCGCTTCTATTCTTTTTGTGCTTATATTTTCAGTATTAGTTTGGCATTCAACAAAAACGGTTGACCGTATTTCTATCGTGTTAATGCTATTTATGATCATCAGTTTTAGTTTTGGCATTGCAGGCCTTTGGTTCAACGTTAACCTTAGTACCTTGCTTGATGTTGCTCATCTAAAATTTGAGTATGCACAGTACGTGTGGGTCTTTTTTCCCATTGCTTTAACTGCATTTGGGTATCACCACAGTGTATCTACATTACGAGATTACTACCTTGAAGAAAGGCTCGCACAAAGGGCTATTGTAGGTGGAACACTTATTGCGCTTTTTATTTACACCGTTTGGTTATTAAGTATTTATGGTAATTTACCAAGATTTAGCTTCGGCCCCATTATTGCCGAAGGCGGCAATATCGATACCTTGCTGATTAGCTTAAAAGCGGTCTTGGCTGAAGAAACTTTATCAAATGTGATTAGTGCTTTTTCTGCGGCTGCCATTTTGTCGAGCTTTGTAGGGGTAGGCTTGGGTGTGTTTGATTTTTTGGCTGACCTCTTTCATTTTGATGCTACATCCAAAGGAAGAACTAAAACTTGGGCGGTTACATTTATTCCGCCGCTTATTTTCTCCCTTCTCTTTCCTTTCGGCTTTCTTACAGCCATTGGTTATGCCGCATCGGCCGCGGCTATTTGGGCGTGCATCGTACCTGCATTGTTAGCAAGGAAATCAAGGCTGCAAAGACCAGCGTTTTATAACCTTGAAGAGAGTGAAGAGGACCAGAAAAAATCGAAGCCTTACCAAGTGCCTGGAGGAGAGTTGGTGTTGATTGGTGTATTTGTTTACGGTGTGAGTATCATTATTATCAACGTATTAGTTATGTTCGAAGCACTGCCCGTTTTTGACGGAGTCTAACCTTATTAATTATTAAGTGGCACACCGTGTCACTTAATTTTCCACCCAAAAACCTTCAAATTAGGGCTAGTGACCCTCAACCCAGCAGTGACTCTGTAACGTTATATTTAACCTTTAGAGCTACCCGTATATTTTTGCTTTTTCCCGTTTGTATCACGGGGGTAAATTCGACCTAGCTATCAGTACTCACACAACCCTGTTTTAGTTGCAAGCTTGCGCGCTAGTCCTTTATGTTGAGCGCTACAGAATAATTATAGATTTTTGATTTAGTCATCTGTTTATGATGATAGGCCACTGTTTGTAATTTAAATTTTCCAGTAAAATCGTAGTAACAAAGAGTGAGACAGAAAACTTTGTGGTTCATCGCGGCTTTCCGGGGAAAGCCGCTTTTATCTTCAAGAAGAAGTAGTCTGTATCTCGATACCCATACCCCATTCGTTTGATTAGCTTTATCTTGTTGTTTATCCCTTCCAATGTGCAGGTGTTGAGCGGATAACTTGCCGATGCGAGAATGCCGTGAAGATAAGGACTCAGTTTTCGTGCGAACTCTTTTAATGGCTTAATCCCACTCTCTTGTACTTGTGCCCACCACGCCTCCCAGAGCCCCTTGGCATGCACTTCTGATTCACAATACCAAAGCTCTTTGAGTTGTGCTCCGAGGATGTAAGTGGTCATTAAGTCCTTATTGATATTCAATATTTCTGTAAGATAGCTGTCTTGCTGTGTATTTAAGTTGCCTCTATTTTTCAACAACACCCAGCGTGAACGCTTGACCCATTGCCTCGTTTTTTTATCTTGCTTGAGTTTGTTGGCTTGGTCGACTCTGACTCTATCCATTACCTCACGACCGAACTTAGCAACAACATGGAATAAGTCGTAAACGACTTTTGCGTTCGGACAGTGCGCTTGAACTTCAAGGTCAAAAGCCGTATTCATATCCATCGCGACCGCTTCGATATTGTTGCCATGCTTGCCTAACAGCTCGAAGAACGGTCGTATGTCCTTGCGACTACGGCCTAACCCTATCCAAATGACTTGGTGAGTCTTAGCGTCAGCGATGACCGTGGCATATCGATGTCCTTTAAAGATGGCGAACTCGTCCATGACGAGTTGCCTTAAATCTTCCCATTTTACTGACGGTACAACTTGTCTCAGCCGTCGTTTATCTATTTCCTTAATGGTGTGCCAATGAACGTTCGTTAATTGGGAGATATGCTTAATGGGAAGAAGAGGTAATAGTTGTTCTATATAGCTTTTTAGGCGCTTCGTTATGCGAGCATAAGGCTCTAACCAAGATATAGACTCTGTTTTTATGCCGCAGTTACGACACTTAATCCTTCGTGTTTGAACGTAAAGTTCAACAGGAACACCGAGTAACATGGCATCCTTTACATGACGCCATTGATACTCGTGGATAGCTTCGGCTTCAAGACCACAAAGGCACTTAGCCTCAGAGTTAGGTTTAAGAGTCAGGGTAATAAGTGATGCTGTCTGGTGAGACTTTACTATTTGAAAGCCTTCCCAGAATGAAGATAGGAAAGTATGATTCGGCATAGAAACGGTAGTTTGTGTATGATTTTTGTTTGGCGACTAAACCATATCACTTACTACCGTTTTTGTTTTGAGTTCCCGCTAATCCGCGATGAACCAACTTGTGTCTATCTAAATCCGTTATACATTTAAAATAAGTGGGAGAACTCATGGCAATTGAAGCAGTCAAGACAGCTTTTGATAGTGTCAAATTTTTAAAAGGTATGTTTGATGGCCATGTTGACGGTGTTGCAAAAGAAAAAGTGATTGAATTGCAACAACAATCAAATCAAAAAGTACTTGATATACAACAAGCCTTAATGGATCTGCAAGTCGAAATTTTCCGCTATCAGGAGGCAAATTCGGAACTAACTGACCAGCTCAAGGTACATACGGACTCAAACGAAAAACTAGAAGAATACGAACTTATAAGATCTGGAGGTGGAGCAGTTGTTTACAAGTCTAAGTTTGAACCCATCCACCTGTCCACGATGTATATCAGAAAAGAAAATCATCAACATATTGCAGTTTACGGGTCACTTTCAAGGATTCTATAACTGCCCTAGTTGTGAAAAACCTTTCAAAATTGAAGAAACACAAAAGGTCAGTTCTATCGCATTTACAAATACAGACTATGACCCATTTGGTTAATACTTATATAGTAAATTGTTCAGCTAGATTCCAAAACGTTTAGCTTTTTAATTGGCTGCTTTGTTGTTAACGGGGGTAAATAATGATTTTACAAAGTGCACCCTGTCGGAGATGAGTTTGACAAATTTAGTACACTTGATAACTATAGTTTTGATACCACTTCTTGCAGTGGTGGGTGGTATTGGGGTTGTGTTAGGGCCCTCTTCTTTTAAATTGGACGCAAAAAATGGGCTTCTTAATCAAGGTTTATTGTGGTTAGCAATACTACTTCCTATTTCATACTTCTTTGTCTTTGGGTTTATAGCCTGGGAAGGTTATACGATTGAGATCAGTTCTAAAGGCCTTATTAAATTTTTTGAGATTAGTAAAATCCCATTAACTTTTATATCGTTGGCTCTACCTCTAACCATTTTGGTCGCTCGATTCCATTCTACAGAGCAAACTGCTACGCAAATTGCTATTACAAGCCACAAAAATAATTTGGACTCCTTTTATGCACACAGAAAGGAGATGTTTTCCTATTTCTCTCAGCTTGAAGAAACTGATTACTTTGGGGCATTGACAGCTGAGTTTAAGGTGCATCCCCGATTACATAAAAACTTCTTTGTCGGGGCTCCTAACGAGGGTATTCCAGAATTAAACCAAGTATTGTTTAAACAGGTTGAAAGTACGTTGGCTTCGGCTCGTATGGAAATAGATGCAGTTCTAACGTGTAATGAGCCCGAATTAGCTTTTGACTTATATTTATTAAATGCTTGCGTGACAATCCATTCTTTAAGTCGAACATTGGGTTTACGTGAGATTTACCAGAATGTTGCATCTCAAGGGGTATTATTAAGGCTAACTGTGCGAGGAACAGATGATGAATACTTGAGTGTTGGTACTACGACTGATCAGTTAGTTGCATCCTACCGATATGCTCATGACTATTTTCAGAACCTTTGTGACTTTGCAGGCTATACAATCGAACCAACACCAGATAATCATAAATATATTCAAACTGGTGGGAAGTTTCGGACAATCAACACTCCTAAAGTGATAGAACAATTGCATGTCAATAAGATATCTAGGTTACTGCAAGAACAGGTATAAAAAACAATTTAATATTGAAACCCAACTCTTGGGGACTCTCATTCCATCGTTGGGTTTCTTTGTCTATATGCTAGAGTTTTTCAGTCATCCAACTTTTCTCTTAATGTTTGCTATCGCCCTAGCAAGCCCTAGCAAATGTGTTGAAGTCTTAATCTCCAATTCCGACTGAATCCCCAAAAGCGCAATCCCTGCTAAGATTTGTTGCGGCCTCACCACTTGGCCTGTCGGCAGCTCCATACTGTCGTATAACATTTTGAACTGTATCCAGTCTTCGCTAATGCTTAGTTCTCGACCTTTTGCCATTCTCATTAGTCTTTTGCACTCAGGCGGTATTGGTTTTCCTTCGTCCCATCCCGTGACCGTTCTCACAGTTTTAAAACACAGCTCCGCGACCTCTTCCTTGGTCATTTGGCACTCTAACTCTCGAAAAATGTAATTCTTACTCATTTCGCGATACTTCAATGATAAAACCTCTAAATACAAGAGGTCGCACTGATTCAAGGAGGTTTGCACGATTGAGCATAAGCAGACAAAGTGCGCACTAAATAGGTAACCCCAGCTCTAGGCTGGGGCTAAAAAACGAAACGAATAACAACTAAGGCGCGACAGCTACGGCCTCTATTTCAATCAGGGCATTGAGAGGAAGTTTCGATACTTCGATGCAGGTTCTCGCGGGGAAAAAATTGGCGCCGTTCTTAATAAAGAAATCGTTATAAATTTCATTTACCACGGAAAAGCTTATCATATCGGTAAGGTAGACGGTTGTTTTCACTACATCTGACATGTCAGCGTCTGCATGGAGCAAAATCGCTCTCATGTTCTCTAGACACTGCACGGTTTGCTTCTCCAGACTACTTTTGACCAAAAGTCCGGTATGAGGACTCAATGGTAATTGACCTGAAGTGAAAATTAGCCCACCGGTGATGACCCCTTGAGAATATGGTCCGATCGCTTTTGGGGCTGCTTGAGTATCAATGATTTTGCGCATATTTTAATTTAACCGTGTTTGTGAATGAAACATCAACACTATCGGTTTGATTAAAAAAACACTTATTATTTAATCATAATTAAAACTGAATTTTAATACTCCCTTCCTTTCTAATCGAGCAAATGAGCTGTAAACGGTAGTTACATACTGAGCAGGACGGTGCGCTATTGATTAAGCAAGTTCATCGCAATTTAACCATTCCAATCTCCGCCTTTCAGCTTATAGCGGCTCTTCAGCCAAACGCACTTTCCCAAACTAGCTTGACCTGCATCAGCGACTTGCTGCTTTCTCGTCCTACAACCCCCACTATTGCTCATAGTATTGGTTTTATGAGGCTGCTCTATGATATATTTCTCGGCCAAGCGTATTACAGACGAAGGCTAATAATGTCTATCAACCTTTCACTCCTTCCACCCAGTGAGAAAAATAAAATCGAACTGGATAAGCAAGCATCGTTTCTTGTATGGAAACTGAAGCAAGCGAAATGTGGCCCTGAAGCCATTGTTGAAGAAGCAATGAAGCTAGGTGATCCAGAAGAAAAGGCTTGGTTTGATCAGTCTGTTGAAAAATACAAACGAGTAATGGGTGTCGCATAAACGCAGACAAACCTTACCCAGCAAAGCTGTTGAATTGAAATGACGCAGTAATTTGCTAGAATTTGCACCGTTAATTGAATCAGAGAGAAGATCCCGATGGGAAGAAGTTTTGAAGTGCGCAAGGCCTCAATGGCGAAAACTGCAGGCGCAAAAATTAAAGTTTATTCTAAATACGGTAAAGAGATTTACGTACTGGCTAAGAACGGTAGCTCTGACCCAGACATGAACTTACCTCTTAAGCACCTGATTGCTAAAGCGAAGAAAGACCAAGTACCCGCTCACGTTATCGACAAAGCGATCGATAAAGCGAACGGCGGCGGCGGTGAAGACTTCCAACCAGCTCGTTACGAAGGTTTTGGCCCAGGTGGCACAAGCGTAATCGTTGACTGTCTAACTGACAACGGTAACCGTACTTTCCAAGACGTTCGCCAATGTTTCGTTAAAACTGGCGCGAAAATTGGTGTTGAAGGTACTGTTTCTCACATGTTCGCTCACCAAGCTGTATTCCAGTTTGCTGGCGAAGATGACGAGATCATCCTAGAAACGCTAATGATGGAAGACGTAGACGTAACTGACGTTGAGCTAGAAGACGGTGTTATCACTGTATTCGCTCCAACGACTGAGTTCTTCAAAACGAAGACTGCATTACACACTGCGTTCCCAGAGCTAACGCTAGACGTTGAGGAAATCACTTTCGTTCCTCAAACAACTACGCCAGTAGCTGAAGAAGATTCTGAGAAGTTCCAGAAGTTCTTAGACATGCTTGACGACTGTGATGACGTTCAGCAGGTTTACCACAACGCTGAGCTGTGATATCAATCAATAATTGATAGCTTTGCTCTTGTGAGTAGAATGTAGAATACAAAAAACCGAGCCTAGTGCTCGGTTTTTTTATGGGCGTAATTCAGGCATTTATCTGTGAACATAGCTTTTTTATCGTAGCTCTTTGGTGGAAGAACCTAGGTCATAGTTCCTGAACATTAGCCCTTGATCATCGTTTCGTGATCTCTGGTACGCAAAGCGTTCTCGGGCGACAAATCCATGCTGAGAGTTTTCTGATCAAAGGGAGCACGGTGAGGTTGAGCGTGATGGCACACGGCCAAGCAATCAAAAAGCTTTGCAGCCAGATTGGCGGCCATTCGTGGCTGAATCCCATTTTGTAGCCAGAAATTAACCCAGACATGATGGTCGCCATGGTCAGGGAGGATAAAATCGCGGTTACCCAAAATTGTTTGTTGTTCATACAGTGTTCTCCCGTGATTTTCTGTTGTTGATGAGATAAGGTTATATCTATCCATTAATGAGAAAAATAGGCACATATAGAAGTATGAATTCCATATTTGGAAATATTGATGATCTGTTCTTATTCTGTGCAGTGGTTGAAGAGGGCTCTTTGCTATCGGCCTCGAAACGGCTGCAACTGCCTGTGTCGACTATGTCGCGTCGGTTAACCGCATTGGAAGATCGCCTCAATATCCGACTTTTAGAAAAGAAAGGTCGTGAGCTGGTGGCCACTAAAGACGGTGAGGCGGCCTTTGCTGCACTGAGCAGTGGTATGGAATCTATCCATCAAGGCTTTAATAGCTTGTTGGAAGAGCGTGATGCTATCCAAGGTAAGATTAAGCTCGCAGTGCCTCATAACTTCTATAGTGGCTTTCTAGGGTCGACAGTAGAGCAATTCCTCACTCAATATCCGAACGTTCAGCTCGACCTAACCCTGAGCCAGCAACAGCTTATTCCGCAGACCGATCGTGACTTACTGATCACGTTTAAAATCTCGGATATGGAAGGCATGATTGCTCGTCCGCTTTTCAAGGCCAAACACGGATTTTTCGCGAGCCAAGAATATTTGGATTCGCGTAAAACGATAGAAAATCCGGACGATCTGGAGCATCAAGATTGGATTAACGTCGATGATGTGTTTGATATGCCGCTCTACAAATCCGACCGCTTAGAGCAGATGATCACGATTAAACCCAAGTTCATCGTCAACGATATTCATGCGGTGGCGGCCGCGGCGCAAAAAGGCTTGGGGCTTGCTTCATTGCCTTTTCGTCATGTATCCCCTGAGATGAATTTAATTCAAGTGCTCCCTGAGTACCATCGGGGTGATCGCCAAGCGTATTTAGTGTACAAAGAAAGAAAATATCAGCCAAAGGCTTTGACCCTGCTTATTGATGCATTGATTGAGAGTGTTCGATCTTTTCATAGCGATGACTCGGTCAAATAAAAGGAGAAAGAAATGAAAGTAAGTTTTATCGGGCTAGGCGTTATGGGCTTCCCAATGGCAGGCCATCTAGTCAAAGCCGGTTTTGAAGTAACGGTATTTAACCGCACTCACAGCAAAGCGCTAGACTGGGCTGATAAACACCAAGGTAAAGCGGCAGAATCTGTGGCTGAGTGTGTAGCGGAAGCTGACGTGGTATTGGTTTGTGTGGGTAACGATGACGACGTTCGCAGCATGACAACCAGCGAAACAGGTGCATTGGCAGCAATGAAGCCAAACGCGATTCTTGTCGACCACACCACAACGTCTGCAGTTCTGTCTGAAGAGCTTGAAGTGGCTGCGAAGCAAGCAGGTATTCGCTTTATGGATGCACCAGTGTCTGGTGGTCAAGCGGGCGCAGAAAACGGCGTGTTAACCATCATGTGTGGTGGTGAACAAGCGCTTTTCAACGACCTTCAACCTGTGTTCGAAGCTTACGGAAAATCGTCAGTTCTGATGGGTAAAGTCGGCCAAGGCCAACGCGCAAAAATGGTTAACCAGATCTGCATTGCAGGTGTATTGAACGGCTTATCTGAAGGCTTGGTACTTGCAGAGAAATCAGGACTTGATATCCCAACTCTGGTTGATTGCCTTAAAAACGGCGCAGCTGGATCATGGCAGATGGAAAACCGCGCTACCACAATGGCGCAAGACAAATTCGATTTCGGCTTTGCCATTGATTGGATGATCAAAGACTTAGGCTTCTGCCTAGATGAAGCAGAACGCCAAGGCATCCAACTTCCACTGACCGAAAAAACCAACAACGCTTACAAGGCATTGTCTGCCGAAGGACAAGGCCGCATGGATACATCAGTATTGATGAAAGCCGTGGTTGAAGAGACGAAGAAGTAGAAAGCTCGAAGTAATAGAAACTTCGTTTAGATAATTAAAAATAGCCGCTCACTAGCGGCTATTGTTGTTTGTGTGAACTTAGGAATACAGTGAAAGTGTTTGTTTAAAACTCACTAAATAATATCAATTAGGATAATTCACACAAAAAAAAATGATAGAGAAAATAAGTAAGGCACTGATTTAATAAACGATATTTTTTTGGTTCGGTGGTTTATAGGCATTTTTACAAACGTAAACTCAAATTAGACTTGAGGTATAGCCTTATTTTTGATGTAAATTGTAACAATTTGTGATCTACAGCGTTTTACCTTTAGAATATTGCGATTCATATCACGACATTAGCACATATTTCGGATCAATAATTTACCTCTAAAAATAACCACTTAGTAAATAAAAGAGCGTGATATGAAATATAAAAGCTTGCTACTACCTCTATCCTTAGTCATTTCAGCAACAGCAATGGCTGGAGGACACCGTGAACCTTATCAAGCCCAAACCGATTTGATTGATAAAACTTTTACTGAGCAACAGGCTCCAACAATACGAGTGGCCACATTCAATATGGCAGCCGCTCGAGTATCATCATTGACCGAAATTGCTAAAGCGATTAAAGCGCTTAATGCAGATGTTGTAGCAATTCAAGAAGTTGATGTATTAACAGACCGAAGCGGAAACGTCGATCAGCCTAAAAAGTTGGCCGAACTGACAGGGCTCAATATTGAATTTGGTCGTGCCATCGATTTTGATGGTGGCCAGTATGGTCTTGCCATAGCCTCGAAGTATCCTATCTTAAAAACTGAAGTCACCCAGCTTCCTTCAGGTAATCGTGAGCAACGTATTGTATTCGAAGCGCATATCGACGTTCCTGGCTTTAATGCACCGATAACAGTGTTCAATGCTCATTTAGATACGAAAGAAGATCCAACAATGCGAGTGGGGCAAGTTCGAGAGCTGAACGATACTGCAATTGATACACGTGGCATCAAAATTTTGCTTGGCGACATGAATGATGTTCCTGAATCTGTGACTTATCGAGAGCTTTCTCGATACTGGAACAATATTACTGACCAGAATGTCGATTTTCGCAGTTGGCCAGCCGGTAATCCTGAAATTCAAGTGGATTACGTCATGACCAGCAAAGCGCAAGTTTGGAAAATCAAAGAGATAACTGTACCGCAAAATAATACACAGTATGCTGACACTAATTGGCCTGCGGTTACAGATCACCTTCCTATTGTTGTCGAAATGAAAATGCTCGAACAATAATCTATCCAGTTTAAATTTGTTTAAGTCACTACTCTATCTTAGGTTAGGTAGTGACTTATTTTTCCTACTCTACTGTTTTGAATTGCAAGCCCTATCATCCTACGGGGCTGTTATTACGGTGAGAATCTCCAAGAATAAAAAATATCTTGGATAAGAATTCTTACAATTCAGAGACATCCGCAAAGATTTTGTATTGATGTATCAATCCCTGCTTGAAAGATAAGAAAGTCGCGAACTTAGCGGCATGCGCGCTGCCATTTAGGCGCACGTAATCCACCTGCCCCTCACACGTAACCGTCTCTTCGTTTACGTAGATCCCAGAAAACGTATGTGTCATTGATTCAATTGATCCAAAGAACGCTGCGTTGACCGCTTCGACCGCTGGCTTTCCTACTACTGGTGCGGCGTTCGAAAAATGAAACGATACGTCATCATGCAGTAGTGCCATTAGGGCGTGGACATCTTTTTTATCGACGATTTGATATAGATGTTTTGTCTGTTCGATTAATGGTGACATAGCAGTTGCTCCTTTGAATTTGAACTAATTTGGATTTGAACGAGATTAAGATTTAGCGTGATTAAATAAGTACAGGCTTATCAACAACAGTATTACGGCTGCGATCAATTGCAGCGTTAATGGCTCGCCATACCACGAGATCCCAATGGAAACGCCGACGACGGTCACCACATTTCCCACTTGGCTAAAGCCCAGCCCATCGGTGATTCGCTGAAAACGAAACGTCAGTAAGTAACTGAGTGCTGATAAGCTTGCCATGAGCGCGAGTACGCCAGCTCCGTTTGGAATGAATTCACCATCGACCGCATGAGTAAACGGAAGCCATATCATGCTTTGTAGTGTCAGCATGCCAGCGGCTAGAACTATTGGATTGGCAAGAGGGGGGAACGCGCGACTGCGATAGACATTGCCAGCAGCCAAAAATATGGGTACGAGTAGCGCAATGGCTAGTGCTGACCAAGGGGGTGAAGTGTTCATTTGTGGTGACAAAGTCACAGAGAGTGCGGCAACGACCCCAACCATGATCCCGAGTACTTTTCGCCAGGTTAACGAGGAGCCTTGGAAAGGTAAGGTGAATAACAAGGTAAAGATGGGCGACAAAGTGACGAGTACACTGAACGTACTGGTATTGAGAGATTGTAGGGCATAGGTTGACGCCAGATTAGGGATTGCGACGCCCAGTAAGCCAGCCCAAAGATAATAACGGTAATGCACCAATGCCGTTCGGTTGAGCTGACCTTGTATTACCAATAATGTCATCAACAATAAAGCTGCACCTGCCATAGGTATAATCGCGACATCAATCGGTGGAATGCCAATGGTCACAGCATATTTGGCTAACGCAAAATTCACGGCGACAAGACTGCCAATGCTGACCACGTATAGCGGAGACTGGAATTGCCGACCGATACCATTAACGTGCCTTTTTTCCGATGCCGGTTTTATCAATGATTTCATGTATTACTCTATTGTTGAAGTCGATGAAATCAGCATAAAAGACCTAGATTGATTAGAGAATAGGCTCTACACTCTCCACACTGTATCCAAATTGGCGACAATCATGCAGCACTTAGACGCTATTCCTTATTTCCTTGCGGTGGTAAAACAATCGAGCTTTGCGGGCGCAGCGCGTGAACTGGGCGTGTCACGTTCGGCGGTCAACAAGCGGGTGATCCAACTAGAGTCGAGTCTTGGAGTGCGTTTGCTGCATCGTACTACGCGCCAAGTATCGCTTACTGAATCGGGTGAGCAGTTTTATGATCACCTCACCAAAGCCAATTATTGGCTGCAAAAAGCTGAAGATGCAGCAACCAGTCAGCAAAATCAGGCAATTGGCACATTGCGGGTTAGTGCACCAATGTCTTTTGGTCGTCTGATATTGGCCCCTCTCATCCCACAATTTCTTAAACGCTACCCTCATATTCACATCGACATGACGATGGACGATGGTTACGTCGATATTGTCGAAGGAGGATATGACGTTGCGATTCGAGCTGGGGATTTAAATGACTCGAGTTTAGTGGCGAAGCGGTTAACCAGCGTCCGTAGCGTTATCTGCGTCTCGCCTACGTATTTTGATGAGAATGGTTTGTCGATCCCAACCGAGATCTGCGAACTCAGTGCACACAACGCTTTGCTCTATCGTCATACATCTGAGAGCGCCGAGTGGTTTTTTGGTCACCAAGATCAGGTGACCAGCGTTGTAGTGAAAGGCAATTACCGAGTCAACAACAGCGAAGCATTACTGTGTGCGACCATTGCAGGGCTTGGGATCGCTAGGCTTCCCGACTTTATTGCCAATGCACCCATTCAGTCGGGGCAATTGCTGCCCTTGCTACCTAACTATCTGATGCCAGAGAAAAATGTCTATGCACTGTTTCCTGAGCGAGATCCAATGCCACTCAAACTACGACTGTTCATCGATTTCCTTGCAGCTTCGCTCAATGATCGTTAAAAGTTTATGAAGTTGATAAGAGGCTTTAGACGTACCTAGCCTTTTTATCCTTTCCTACTCGTGCTTTTTGTTTGCACCTCCCACCACTCACACCCTCTCTAAACCATTCACTCCTTGTTATTACCATTCGTCGCATTGATAAAACGGCGTGACAGTTTGTAGTTAACCTTTCAACGTCAACATTTGAAAGGGATTAGAAATCATGACTACTTCACACTCATTTAATTCAAGCTCTACCACTTCTGTGCTTAAGCGTTCATTACTAATTGCACTTGTTTCATTCGCACCCACTTTGGCGCAGGCTAACCCAAGTTCAGACGTTCTTGATATCTACAATCAAGCCGCGCAAGGCAATGAAGATCTGGTTGAGGTGGCTTACGAACGTCTGAACGACACGCTGCAACAAGATGGTGCGACACCACTGACTTTGGTTTACCTAGGAAGCACAGAGACCTTAATGGGGCGTGATGCGTTCTTACCTTGGAACAAGATGAAGTATGTGGAGAAAGGCTTATCAACAATTGATAAATCACTGGTGCTGCTTAAAGACGAAGACCAACCAATTCATGAGCAACCTCGTGTTCAAGGGCTGCCAGATTCTTACCTAACTCGCGCAATGGCTGCGGTGACTTACACCTCGCTACCAGACATGTTTAACCATTTTGATCGTGGTTATGACCTGTTCCTCTCGTTACTCGCGGAAGATGATTTTCAACAACAGCATTTCGCTGCGACCTCATGGATTTACCGTTACGCCATTACCGCATCGATTCGTGCTGAAGACTTCGAGCAAGCACAGGCGTGGCTTGAAAAGATGGAAAACACCGATGCTGGCAACATCGAGACAATGACGGCGAAAGCCCTAATAGCGAAAGCCAAATAACAGCTGCGAACGCTTAAGAATGATGGGGCAGCGGAGGACAAAGGAATGATTGAATTTAAAGGTATCGGCAAATCGTATCTCACGGGCGGTCAACGTGTTGATGCATTAAACGGGGTCGATGGACACATCCAACGCGGTGAAATGGTGGCGCTGTGCGGCCCTTCTGGGTCAGGGAAGAGCACACTTTTGAATGTTCTTGGTTTGTTGGATATGGACTATCAAGGCGAGATAAACATTGATGGCCAACCGTATCCGACAGAGCAAATCGCCGCTGCACGTTTTCGTCGTCAGTCGTTGGGTTTTGTGTTTCAGCGCTTCAATCTGGTTCCTGTAATGACAGCGTTAGAAAACGTCGCTTACCCATTGATGTTGAACCAATGCACGAAACAAGAACAGCAGACCAGAGCGCAAGACATGTTAGAGCGTGTAGGGCTAGGAGATTACGTTCATCACCGTCCAGACAACTTGTCTGGAGGTCAGCAACAACGTGTCGCGATAGCCAGAGCACTGATTCACAACCCAAGCTTGGTGATTGCCGATGAGCCGACCGCCAGCTTAGACAGTCACACTGCCAATCTTGTGATCGACATTATGAAAGAGCTCGGCCACGAAATGGGCACGACTTTTATTGTCGCAACGCACGACCCAAGAATGGCGCAGCGCTGCGACCGAGTAATTGAACTTGTCGACGGGCAACTGGCGCCACAAGCCGCAACCACGGAGGCGATCTCATGGGCAAGTTAACACAAAGAATGAGCACGTTTTTACTTCCAACTTCGGTGCGTTTGGCGTGGCTTAATTTATTAAGAAATGGTCGTCGTAGTTTGCTATCGGTATTGATTATTGCCATTGCCGTATTTGCGCTGACCAGTGCTGGTGGTTATGGGCTTTACACTTATGAATCTTTGAGAGAATCGACCGCGCGCGATACTGGTCATCTCACCTTAAGCACGCCGGGATACTTTGAACAAGATGAGGACATGCCGCTGAGCAATGGTCTGGACAACGTTCAAGCGCTAACCAAGAGCATCATTGGTGACAGCGACGTGCGTGGTGTGCAGCCTAGAGTCTATTTTAGCGGCTTGGTGTCTAACGGCAGTAAGTCGACCATCTTTATGGGAACTGGCGTCAATGAGCGTGAGTTCGACATGAAAGGTCCTTTCTTAGATGTGCGCAGCGGACAAACCCTATCGGATGTGAAGTCACCAAGATACGACAGCCAAGAGCCACAAGTCATGCTGGGAACAGACCTTGCTCGTAACCTCAAAGTTGCGGTTGGCGATTGGGTAACATTACTCGCCACCACCAGTGACGGCGCTTTGAATGCTTTTGATTTTAAGGTGCAGGGCATCTACTCGACTGGGGTTCCTGAGCTGGACAAGCGTCAGCTGTATGTACACATCACCACCGCACAAGAGCTTTTAGCCTCAGACAAAGTCAGCACCTTGTCGGTGTTCCTATTTGAAACCAGCAAGACCTCGACCGTTCAACAACGCATTCAAGCGACTTTAGATCGAAATAGCGCTAGCCAAAACGATCAAGGCACAGAGATCGAGATCACCCCGTGGCAAGATCGCGCATTTTTCTACACCAAGGTCAAAAATCTTTACGACCGGATCTTCGGCATCATGGGTGCTGTTATGGCATTGGTGGTGTTTGTGTCGTTGTTTAACACCATGACCATGTCGGTGACCGAGCGCACTCGTGAAATTGGCACCTTGTCGGCTCTTGGTAGTTACCCATCTGAAATCGTGGCTGGTTTCTTAAAAGAGGCGGGATTACTGGCGGTGATTGGCAGTGCGATCGGTGCGTTAGTGAGTGGTTTAGTGTCGCTGTTATTGCTGGTAGTTGATATACAGATGCCGCCACCTCCAGGCAGAACCGAAGGTTACCCACTCAACATTTACTTCTCACTGGAATTAGTTGGTTACGCCACTTTAGGTGTGCTGACGATATGTTTGCTGGCTGCTTATTTCTCTGCTCGCAAAGGCGTGAATAAGCCAATCACGGAGGCGCTGGTTTATGTATAAGTTTACTCGTTTACTCACTGTTTTAGGTTCTGCATTGGTTCTAGTATCGACACCAAGCTGGGCTGTCGATTCACAACAAGTCACTGAGATGATTGCCAAGGCAGACAGCTATCGTTTGAACAGCGCACAAGCGTCTAAGGTAGTGTCTTTGGTGGCGTTATATCAAGACGAGCAACTGGACAAAACCCGTGAATACAACGTCTATACAAGACCAAATCGAGAGTCGTTGGTCGTGTTCAAGTCGGCGGTCGAGGCTGGGCAGAAGATGCTGATGATTGAAGATAACTATTGGTTGTTGATGCCGAAATCTCGTCGCCCAATTCGTATCACACCGATGCAAAAATTGTTGGGCGAAGCCTCGGTTGGGGACATCTCGACGCTGACTTGGAGTGAAGATTACCAAGGCGAGTGGGTTGCCGAACAACAAGTAGAGGTGCCGACGGGCGAGATAGTCGATACCCATCACCTAAAGCTCGCGGCGAAAACCAAGGGTGCCAGCTATCAATCGATTGATCTGTGGTTAACGGCAGACCGAGCGTTTCCAGTGAAAGCGGATATGTATCTGCGTTCAGGTAAACTGGCGAAACAAGCGTGGTTTGCTGAAGGCGTGCGAGATGGATTATCAACCGTTATGTCGATGACCTTGCTCGATAAGATTCAACCAAGCAAGAAAACCGTGATTGAGTACCGCGAAGTGAGAGAACAAAGCTTGGCGGATAAATATTACAACCCTGCCTACCTATCGCGTAACAGCGTATCTGGGTTGTAGGTGGACGTCATGAAAGCTTCCAATCGCCGATTCCACATAAAGTTTTCAATCGCTACTTTGCTTGCTTTTTCTTGTATGAGTAACACGATTCAAGCGGACGATCTGAGCTTGGCGTGGGACTGGCAACTCAGTGCAGAAGCGATTGAATCGAGAGAGTCACCATTTAGCCCTTTAGCATCTGATCAAAGTCAGTCTTTAAATGGTTTGCTGGATCTAGAGGTTGGATATGGCAATTGGCTTGGTCTGTTCGCAGTGAAAGCCAATGATATTCTAAGCAATAACCCTCAACAACAAGACGCGAGCTTTGAATCGGAATTCATTGTGCGTGAGCTGTTTTGGCAAGGTGGTGTTGATCTGTCGAATTCAGCGTTCGGTGACCACTATCTTGATGTGACACTCGGTAAGGTTCGCCTAGATTGGGGCGTGGGTTATGGCTACCGACCGTTAGACATCATCAAGCCTTATCGACAAAACCCGGTGGGCATTGTCGCAGAAGAGGGCGCGGGAGTGGCCGCGGCGTCACTGTTCGATATGACAGGAGAATGGACACTGCTTTACAGTGATTCTTCGTGGACTTCTCAAGACGTAAATGAATTCGAAAAGCAAAACCAGCAACAAGGCTTTGGGCTGCGTCGTTACAACCTAGTGGGTGACCATGAGTATCAGTGGGTTGCTTATTATGACGATGTACGCCACGGCTTGCTTGGGGCGAGTTTAGTGTCGGTGTTGAATCTCGCTTGGGAGTTTCATGGCTCGGTGGTCTATCAACGACAAAGCCTTGGCTACAGCCAGCCTGATTCAATGCTTAAACCGGTTTATCTTGAAGAGCAGGGCGAGGCTTATCAAGCGTTGGCAGGATTAACATGGGCCAATGACACGGGGCACAATGTGGTGTTGGAATATTGGTTTGATAGCCGAGCGTGGAGTCATTCTGAGTGGCAAAGCGCAATAGAAAGTGCCGAGTCTTTGTCGGTTAATCCGATGACCGCATCATTGGCAGGTTCTTACGCGCAAGGTTATCAACACTCCAACTTGGTTCAGCACAACATCATGTTTCACTGGTCTCTGGATTCGACACATGGCTGGCTTGAAGATATCACGCCGACATTCGACGTCATGCTGTCTCCTCAAGATGGCGGTTTTATTGCGACTCAGTGGCTCAACTATCAGGCTTTAGATAATGGTGATTCATCGTTGGATTTGGAACTTGCTGCACGCTTTCTAGGCGGTAAAAGAGATTCTGCTTACGCCAACTTACCCGATAGTCATATGATTCTTTTAAATATCAAAGGACGATTTTAATGAACACTTCTTCAAGCAGTCAGTTTTCATGGATTAAAAGCTTCACGCTGACCACTCTGTTTTGTTTCGTCATTGCCGTCACCACTCAAACTATTTGGGGTGGCGACCTTGTGGTTAACCTCGCGATAAGCTTTGGTTTTGGTTACAGCGCGGTGGGTTCTTCTTTCATCTTGGTTAAGTTGTTTAAGAGAACATCCAGAACGCTTGAAGTGGGTATCTCAATGGTGTTCGCGATGACCTTTGGTACCTTGAACGCCCACTATTGGTTGAACGGATATTTCGGGGCCAATATCTCGGACCTTAAATCTGTCGTGTTGCTCGGTGTGATCTTCTGTTCGGTTTGCTATTACTACTTCTATACACGAGAGCAACAACTACGCGCCGATAACGAATTGGAAGTGGCCAAGCGTCGTCAGGCCGACCAAGAAAAGGTGGTGGTGCTGAGTCAGCTTAAGCAACTGCAAAGCCAAATTGAACCGCACTTCTTGTTCAACACACTTGCGACCATCAATGTGTTGATTGAGAGTGATAGCGCGAAAGCCAAGTTGATGCTCGAAAAACTGACTGACTTATTGCGTGTGACTCTTAAAAACAGCCGCACCGAGCAATCGACCATCGCACAAGAGGTCGACTTGTTAGACGCTTATCTTAATATCCAAAAGGTACGTTTGGGTGAGCGCTTAACGTTCTCGATTGAAATACACGAGATTAGCGATTTGCAGGTGATTCCACCGTTCTTGATTCAACCCTTGGTCGAGAATGCACTCACACACGGTATTGAACCCAAAGCCGCTGGTGGCCAAGTGAATATTCGTATTACTCAACAAGCCCAGCAGCTAAAAATTGAAGTGGCTGATAATGGCGCAGGGCTGAAAACGCCTTCTGCGAATACGGGTCACGGTGTTGGGTTAAGCAATATTCGTCAAAGAATTGAAACCCTTTATGGTGATAAGGCGAGTCTAGCGATTACTGAACACGCTGAAGGCGGGGTAGTGTCGACGATCTTGTTACCGCTGACTGACGCAGCCGCCTAGAATTACAGACTAGAAAGCACAGAACAGTGACGAAAAATAGACGATTTACAGTGTGAATTTAAAGGACTAACCATGAACAACCCAGCAGTACAACCGAGCGTAACGGCGATTATCGCAGACGATGAAGCACTGTTAAGGCACCACCTAGACAAGAGTTTGTCTGAGGTTTGGCCGGAGCTAGAGATCGTCGGTAAGGCACAAAACGGTTTGGAGGCGATGCAGAGTATTCAGCAGCTTAAGCCCGATGTGGCTTTTCTCGATATTCGTATGCCTGAGCTGGATGGTATCTCGCTCGCGAAACAATTGAACAAGCTAGATTCACCGCCATTGATTGTGTTCATTACGGCTTATGACGAATACGCGGTCAAAGCTTTTGAACATAATGCGATGGATTACCTGCTTAAGCCAATCAATGAAGAGCGCTTAGTGGCCACATGTCAGAAGGTTCAAGCGCGTTTGTTAAGCCGTCAAAAACAGCCTGATGACATCCCAGTACAGCCCGATATCACAGCGTTAATGGCTCAGCTTCAACAGCTATCACAATCGTCTTCCCAACAAAACAAGCAACAGTATCTCACGTGGCTCAAAGCCAGTGTCGGAGAAGACATTCACCTGATTGCCGTCGATGATGTGGCTTACTTCAAAGCGGAAGACAAGTACGTGTCGATATTCAAAAAAGGCCAAGGCGGTTTGCTAGAGGAATTTATTCTTCGCGTATCATTAAAAGAGCTGATTTCGCAGCTTAACCCGGATGAGTTTTGGCAGATCCATCGCTCGGTGGTGGTTAAAGTGTCGGCCATTGATAAGGTGAAGAAAGGGCTCTCTGGCCAGATGTCGGCTTATGTGTCGGGTGGGAAGTTACCGATCAGCCGCGCCTCGCAAGCGTTGTTTAAGGGGATGTAGAGAACTAGCTTAAAGGTATGTAGCCATTGATTTTAAAAGGATGTAGTCAACGAGTTTAAATGGATGTATTAGGCTCTTATCAAAACGCTGCTTTAAACGAGCATAGCCGATCTTACATAACGTATAGTGATTTATAAAATAAAGATCTAGATCACAAAGATACTCATCCGGTTCAATATTAAATAATAATCGTTAACTCAATCTGTATATTGTCGATGAATGACATTAAGAGGTTGTTATGAAAACATATTATTTAGCGACGGCTCTATGCCTCACCTTAGTTGGCTGTAGCTCAACATCAAAAACCACCGAAACGCCAATCCAGCCGGATCCGGCATGGACATCAGGCCAGCTAGAAAATGGCCTTACCTACCATGTTTATCCAGATCATGAAGAATCCGTATCTGTTCGTTTAGTTGTGCACGCGGGTTCGTTCCAAGAGACTGACCAACAAGAAGGTTATGCGCACTTTTTGGAGCACATGGCATTCAATGGCAGTAAAAATTTCTCTCAAAATGACGTGATTCGTCTATTCGAAGATGCAGGCGCTAGCTTTGGTGCTGATATCAATGCCTACACTTCTTACCAAGAAACTGTGTATCAATTAGATTTACCTGACAATGTCCAATTACAGTCAGCCCTGACGTGGATGCGTGACATTGGTGATGCTCTGGACCTATCAAGCTCAGAAGTTGAAAAAGAGAAAGGTGTGATTCTTGGTGAGTTCCGTTATGCACGCTTAGACGACAAGCCATTCGCAGAACAGTTTTTAGACCACTTCATTGAGGGTGGTCAGTATGAAGGCCAAGATGCACTTGGTACTAAAGAGTCTGTGCTCAGCGCGACTTCCCAAGGGCTAAATAACTTTTATCAGACTTGGTATCAACCTCAGAACGTTGAGGTGATTGTCTCCGGTGACATTGACACAAAAACCGTCATTCCATTAATTGAACAGAAGTTTTCAGACTGGCAGCGAGGACAAACTCCCAAGCCAGTAAAACAAAGAATTACCACCTTTAATGAAGGTGATTATATTGAGTATGCAGAATCGGAAGCGCCAAGTATCTCTTTGATGATCAACCGAGGGGCAAGTGCGGTTGACACTCGCGCGCAACAGCATCAACTTTGGCTTGATGAGACAGCACAGCAACTGATCAGGCAGCGACTTAATACCAAGTTCAATGATGCGGCTTTGCCAACTCAATGGATAAGTTCCAAACATTATTCTATGGAATATCAGCGCTATTCATTGGTGGATGTTGGCTTTCCTGTCGGCGCTCGTGAGGTGACTCAAAAGGAGCTAATCGCCACATTGGCATCTCTGCGTGATTATGGCGTCTCTGAAAATGAGATAATTAGCGAACAGCATTATTATCAAGACTTACTCGATAATGTTGAGATCGATTGGGACAATATGGACAGCGTACAGCACGCTAACCAGAAAGCGACGGCTTTAGTGAACGAACAAATCGTGCAATCACAGCGAGACTATGAAGCGAGCCTTGAAGAGTTTGTCGCAAACCTCGATCTTGATGCGATTAATGCCAATATTAAGGCTTTGCTTTCTAGCGACTATTTCGTAGTGGTTGGTATGAATGAAAGTGAAGATAAAGTTGCGGTTACCCAAGCCATCGAGAACTTGAAAGCAACTTATAGCGAAAAGGGTGCCAAACCGTTGTTTTCGGTGACCAGCAGTGCTTTTGCTGTTCCTAGTTCGCAAGGCGATATTGAGTTAGTGGAACAGATGTATGTAGACCCATATGTTCAAAAGTGGACGCTTAGCAATGGTATCGATATGTGGTATATGCGTGACTATCTTGCAGGCGATGACATAGGTATTTATTACACAAGCTTAGGTGGTAAGGCAGCACTCGATCCTAAGTTATATCCAGCGTCAGAGTTAGCTCTTGCTGCTATCGGTAGAAGTGGTGTTGGCAGTTTTTCAGGAACGGAGCTTGATGCGCATTTGGATCGTGAAGATATTCAGGTTTATCCGTTTATCGATTTTACTCACCATGGCGTCGAATTTAAGCTCACCAGTAATGGCTTAGCGGAAACTTTTGCTGCACTCAACGCGATCGTTACATCAGTCAAGGTATCGCCAGAGCAACTGGAGGCGGTTAAGCAAGAATTCATTCAAAATCGAGATTCTTACTTAGCAAGCCCTACTGGTCAGTTCGCATATGCAATGAACCAAAATACCTATCAAGCGGACAGTGATCATGTGTTGCTCGATAGTAAAAGTGTGGAAACGGTTTCTGTTGAAGAGATAAAGAGCGTTCATCAGCAGTTGTTTGGTCAATTCCGAAATAATCAGCTGGTTATTGTGGGCGACATTGATCCAAGTGAACTGAAACCTCTGGTTCGCCAGTACTTGGCTTCTATTCCATTGGAAAAAGCCGTTGTGCCTGACTTTAACGTCGCGTACAAGCACCCATCTAAAGCGCGTATTGATTTGTCGGTCAACACGGCTAATAGCACTGAGTACATGCTAAGAGTCATTGCGGAGCCTTCCGAGCAAACTGGAATAGTAAGAGGGCAAACGGCGAAAGATATCTTTATGGAAGACATGCTGCAACGCCTGCTTGTTACTCGTTTAGACGCGTACATACGTGAAGATTTAAGTCTAGATTACTCACCTTATGCTTACTGTGTATCGCAAGATGGTGATACAAGCCATGACTGGTTTATTGGTGCGCTGATCGACCCTAAAAATGCCGATAAGATAGAGGTCGCGATTGATAAAGTGATTGGAGACCTTCTGAAGGGCGTATCAAATGATGAGATTAGAGCGGCAGGCAAGCAACTAGAAGCGGACTTTACGCCTTTAGATACTAGTGTTGTTGATCAAGCATGGTTCGTGTCTCGTTATCTTTTGCACGACTATGGTGTAGAAGCCTTGTTTAACGTGAAAGCGACGGTTAACTCAATTTCTCGTGAAGACATGAATCAACTTGTCCAACGCATCTTTGGTGAAAATAGCCGTAAGGTTAAGAACATCATGCGTCCTAAAGCCTAAAGCCTAAAGCCTAAAGCAGACAGAAACACTTAACCCAAAGCCAAGCGCGCATCGCTTGGCTTTCTTGTTTTTACACCATTCATAATATCTATGCACCAAGCTTTGTTGAGCTCTTTTTGAGGTATATAAATCTAAATGCCGTGAGTGCCTAATCGGTTGCATCGTATCATTTTCTAAAAAAATGTTTTAAATCAAGACAGCGTTTCATTTGTATTGTAGATTGACGATCTACGAGAATGTTGTTTGGATATTAGATTGCTTAAATTAGGTACCCGATTAGTCTTAATGTTGTTTTTACTGAGCTTTGGCTTAGTGAACTCTAACGGCTATTCGTTCCCTTCTAAGCCATTTCAAATATACTCGGCTCAAGAGCAATCTTCACAGAATGAACAATCTTCCTCGATAAAACAGTGTAAACAAGCCGCTACGGATAACCCGTCGAGCTACTTTGAGTGCAACAAAGCTCAGTTTGGCACCGATCCTTCTGGTGACAGTTCCAACTATCACGACACAGAGTCGAGCCTCCAAGCTGCAAACTTCAGACGTATGCTCAGTAACGAGCAAGAAAGCGTGGCCGATCTTGAGCCAGCTTATCATTTACTGATTGACTTCTCTCCCCCCTCAATACTGGCTTCCCTGCTCTTCAACACGCCGTTGTTGGATTCCAAGCTGCACTGGACCAGTATTGTGAGTTCTCCGTCTTCCCGGCTTTCGGGGTGGAAAGAGGGCAACATCCAATACTCGCATTTCCGAGAACTTCTTAGCTAATCGTTTGACCCTAAATTGGTCGTATCGATGGTCGCCTAGTGCCCATTGAACTCGCCAATTAACCAAGACAAACATAGCGACATCAGCTTTAGCATCACTACCGTTCAATCAGCTTGTTCTGGTTTCAGCTATCGATCGTGTTCGCAAAACATTAGTTATACCAATCGTAGTAAATAACTGGTCAACCTAGCTGGTTAAAACGCTCGTTCACTGCTTTTTTCCGGTGCTATTTTTGAGCTCGTATTTACGGTGATTGGTAAAAAGAAGAGATCTTGACTGTGAAAAAACGCATTCCAAGAAAACAAATCAACCACTATTCAAAGTGGAAATACGCGGTGCTTATCGCCACCATTATCATCATGGTTCTGAGTGCTTTACCTTCTTGGTATGGCGAGAATGCATCGGTTCAAATCAGCAATCGCTCTGAGCAGACAATCGATGCGACTCAAATTACTCAATACCTTGCGAGCGAAGGCATCCAAGCTAAATCGGCATTTCAAAAAGACAAACGTTTAGTCGTGATCTTAGAAGATGCTGAACAACAAGCGAAAGCCAAAGAGGTGCTGAATGAGCGCCTATTGGATAACGCGACCGTTGCGCTAGCGATGGAGCCAGCAGCACCAAAATGGTTGACTGACATGGGCTTCGCGCCGATTCAGCTAGGCCTTGATTTACGTGGTGGTGTGCAGTTCTTATTAGAAGTGGATATGGAGCCGGTTTATCACGCGCAAGCTCAAGCGATGGTCGACGAGATCACCAGCGAAGTGCGTTATGCCCGCGGTAAAGTGGTGAACAACCAAGTTCAGTTTGATTTCCGTACCGACGCCGATTTCGAAAAAGCCCAGAAGCTGATTCGTCAAGAGTTCCCACAATGGCTACGTAACCGCTCAGACAAGTCGCTAACGTTAACTCAGTCTGAAGAAGAACAAAGAACGCTACGCAACCTTACGGTTCAACAAAACCTGCAAATCATGCGCAGCCGTATTGAAGAGCTAGGCATCACTGAGGCATCGATTCAACGCCAAGGTGAAAGCCGTATCCGTATCGAGTTGCCGGGTGTACAAGACCCTGCAGCTGCGAAAGACGTGATTGGTGCAACGGCATCTTTGGCGTTCTATTCGGTGTACGACAATGCCACTCGCAGTACTCAAACCCTGAAAGATTCAGACGGCAACCGTGTGGTCGTCGACCGCAAGGCAGTGTTGAGTGGCGAGCACATTATTGATGCTCGCAGTGGCATTGGTGAGATGGGCAGTGCAGAAGTCAACATTACGCTAGATTCTTCTGGTGGTAAGAAAATGTCCGAGTTCTCACGTCATAACATCGGTAAGCCAATGGCAACGGTGTACAGCGAATACAGCCGTGATAGAGCGGGCAACAGCAAGCAAGACAGTGAAGTGATTAGTGTGGCAAACATCCAATCTCAACTGGGTAGCCGCTTCAGAATCACTGGCGCAGGCAGCTTGGCAGACGCACAAGAGCTTGCGTTACTGCTGCGTGCGGGGTCATTGACTGCGCCTGTGACCATCATTGAAGAACGTACTATTGGCCCATCTTTGGGTGCTGAAAATGTAACCAACGGCTTTGCTGCTTTGGCACTTGGTCTTGGCCTTACGCTAACGTTTATGGCGCTATGGTACCGCCGTCTTGGTTGGGTCGCGAACTGTGCATTGGTGGTTAACATGACCACATTGTTTGGTTTGATTGCGCTGCTACCGGGTGCGGTTTTAACTCTGCCGGGTATTGCGGGTTTAGTACTGACCGTTGGTATGGCGGTGGACACCAACGTGCTTATCTTCGAGCGTATTCGAGACAAGATGAAAGAAGGACGCAGCTTTGCTAGCTCTATCGATCGTGGTTTCGATAGCGCATTCTCGTCAATTTTCGATGCTAACGTCACTACCATGATCGTTGCTGTGGCTCTATATACCATTGGTAATGGACCGATTCAGGGCTTCGCTCTGACACTGGGCTTAGGTCTTCTAACCAGTATGTTTACGGGTATTTTTGCTTCACGAGCGATCATCAATTTGGTTTGGGGGCGTGACCAACGCCACGATGTAAGGATTTAAGCATGAGTACTTCAAAAATGACTATTTCAGACTGCTATTTTTCAAATAGCAATATGACTCGCCTTCGTAAGGTGATGTCTGTGATTTCTATTGTGCTGTTCATGAGCTCTGTGATGCTGGTGGCAGTGAAAGGTTTTAACTGGGGTTTGGACTTTACTGGCGGTGTGGTTGCCGAGGTTCAACTCTCTGATCAAGTAACCAAAGATGCGTTAAAAACCAAGCTCGATACGGCTTTCCAACAAGACGTTCAAGTGGTCGGTATGGCAGAACAGGATCGCTGGACGATTCGTTACAGCCAACTGACAGACGCTCCACAGCCAAACTTAGTGGATGCTTTGTCATCGGTAAGTGACCAAGTAAAAGTGCTTAACAGCAGCGTGGTTGGGCCTCAAGTGGGTCAAGACATGGTTGACCAAGGTGGCTTAGCGGTATTGGTGTGTTTTCTAATGATCATGCTGTACCTGAGTGTACGGTTTGAATGGCGTTTGGCTCTGGGTGCGCTTGCCGCGATCATTTATGACGTGACGCTTATCTTGGGTCTGTTCGCTTTTACTCAGTTTGAGTTTAACCTGACCGTATTGGCGGCCGTGCTAGCGATTCTCGGTTACTCATTGAATGACTCGATCATCATCGCCGACCGTGTACGCGAAATGCTGCGCGGCAATCCAAACGGTGATACTGATAACCTGCTTAACGAATCGGTTAAAGCGACCTTCTCACGCACCATGGTGACTTCAGGAACAACGCTAATTACCGTATCAGCGCTTTGGCTACTGGGTGGTGCTGCGCTGCAAGGTTTCGCGATTGCATTGGTGGTGGGTATTGTCAGCGGTACGTGGTCTTCCGTTTCGGTAGGTATCACACTGCCTAAGCTACTTGGCCTACAGCCTTGTCACTACCAAGTGAAAGCGCCAGTAGAAGTTGAGGGTGAGTACCCTTAGTCAAGCTTAGCTAGCTTATGCACGGTAGGCCGATTTACTTACGCTATTAACCTAAATCAATAATAAAAGCCCTTGAACTCACTTAACCCCCTAAGTAAGTTCAGGGGCTTTATTTTTATATAAGAGTCAACTGGTTAGAGAAAAGCGAGCCTATTTCAAAAAACGATGGATTGAGCAGGCAAGCCCTCATGATATGAAGTATGTTTAGATGACGTTAGTAGAAATGAGGCAAGGGAATGGAATATCGACATCAATGTCATGTAGGCGACCATGGTGATGCACTGAAGCATCCAGTATTGAGTGCACTTGTTCAGTCATTAATGCAGCAGCATTCACGCCTCAACGTTATCGACACGCACTCAGGTACAGGGTGTTATGACCTAACTACCGCACCAAGTAATCACGCCGGTGAGTTTGCTGAAGGGGTCGGGTACTTGTGGCGCAATAAGGCTTATCTTCCTCCGGTATTCGCTTCTTTTATGTCGGTACTGGAGTACTACAATCCGAATCAACTTATCTCTTTGTATCCGGGTTCTGCCGCCATCACTTACCAACAAGGTCGCAGCCAAGATAGTTTCTATTTTTCAGACATTCAGCAAGATGAAGCTGATTTACTGCAAACCAACATTGAGAAGTTACAATGTAACCTGGATATTTCAAGCAAGCTTACGATTAGCGCAGGTGATGGGCTTAAAGCGTTACCTGATGACGTAGCTAAACATGACAATCACCATCTGATTGTTATCGACCCACCCTATGAAACCGATTCAGAATATCTCGCGGTGATTGATGCCTTAGTTAAGGCGTATCAGCAATCTGAGAAGGTATCTGCACTAATTTGGTACCCGCTCTACACGGATGACAAGAGCTCACTGATTTTGAACCACTGTGTGACCGCAGTGAAAGATGGTTTGCTGCCAAGTCCGATTAAGTCGGAGCTTCGCCTTCGAGATCCTAAGGGTGATGATCGCCTGATCGGTAGTGGTTTGCTGTTGTTCAATCCTCCCCAAGACATTGCGGGAACGGTCGCGGATACGCTTGATTATTTACACAGCCAACTCGCGACTAATAGTGAAGGGTATTGGCAAATGAGAAGTCTATAAATCTGATTTCTATGGATTTTATGATGATTTTCTAGACGTCGTTCACTAAATCACTGTTATTTATGTGGTTTAAATTGACCAAACGCTAACTTTTATCGATTGATTAATTGCAGTGAATCATTTAAAAATAGAATATCAATGCGCACAAGTGCATAATGGCTCATAAGTTAAATAATTAATCTTAAGATTAAACTAGATTGTGGTTTACCCCCTAAACTGCATAAGGCTCGCACTAGTCATGCGAGCCTTTCTTTTGCCTGTCGGAAATGTTTCTAGTGGTTAGAAACCATCATCTCCTCCAAATTCACTACAACGCTGGGTAATCGATGTAGCCTTTTTCGTTGCCGCCAAACAGAGTGGCGCCGTCGAGATCGGATAGTTCGCTGCCGTTTTGTAGGCGTGAAACTAGATCTGGGTTAGCAACGAATGGGCGACCGAATGCGACAAGGTCGGCGTAGCCTTTACTCAATACTTCTTCGGCGCGTTCTGGTGTGTAGCTGCCAGCAACGATGATGGTGTTAGAGAACAACTCTCTTAGTTCGACACGGAAGCTTTCAGGTATCACAGGCGCGTCATCCCAATCGGCTTCTGATAGGTGCAGATAAGCGATATTACGAGCTTGCAGTTCCTTTGACGCTTCTAAAATCGTTGGCACGATGTCTGGGCAGTTCATGTCTTTGAAGGTGATGAATGGGGCTAAACGTACGCCCACTTTTTCAGCACCAATCGCTTTAATTACCGCATCCACGACTTCAATTAGAAAGCGAAGTCGGTTCTCACGACTGCCACCATAGTTGTCGGTGCGCTTATTTGAATTGGTTCTTAGGAATTGATCGATGAGGTAGCCATTACCACCGTGGATTTCCACTCCGTTGAACCCTGCCTCGACTGCTTTTTTCGCTGAGTGAGCAAAATCTTGAACAACACGATCGATGTCTGCTTGGGTCATCTCTCTTGGTTGGATGCAATCCACCATGTTGCCGTTACCATTCTCATCAGAGATCCAAACCTGCGTTTCGATTGGTGCCAGTGCAGAAGGTGCAATCGGCAACTCGCCTTTTTGAAAGGTAGGGTGTGATACTCGGCCTACGTGCCATAGTTGGCAGAATATCGCGGCACCTTGCTCTTTTGCTGCTGCTGTTACTGATTTCCAACCTTCGATTTGCGCATCGGTATAGACGCCGGGTGTGAATGAGTAACCTTGGGAGTCATCTGAAATTTGTGTGGCTTCAGTGATGATAAGCCCTGCACTTGCTCGTTGTTGGTAATAAGTCGCCATCATGTCGTTTGGTACGTTTCCAGGTTGGCTAGTGCGAGCGCGTGTCATGGGTGCCATAACGACACGGTTTTGCAGCTCTAGGCCTTTCAGTTCTGATGTTTCGAATAACTTGTTCATGATCTCTACCTTTATGAATTTTTAGTGCTGTGCCAATTCCAGTTTGATAATGAATTGGCACTTTGAAGTTACGGAGTTCTTAAATTATTTAGCTTCTGTTGGTGCAAATATTGAGTTGCTTTGTGGTTTCTCGTTTCGGTTAGCTTTAGCGATTAAGAACAAGCCGACGATAGGAACCACAACGGCTGCGAACGGAATCATGCCTGCGCCTAGTTGGCTGTCGAGTACCATGCCGCCAAGGAATCCACCAAAGGCATTGGCTAAGTTAAACGCTGAGATATTCGCAGTTGCTGCTAGCTCTTGCCCTTCGCCACCGTGGTTCATTACTCGAAGTTGCATGGCAGGGACGTTCGCAAATGATGCAATACCAAAGACAAATGTAGCTGCAACGAAGAGGATTTTGTTGTCTACCACAAGGCCAACCACCACCAATGACACGATCATTGCGACAGCCCAAAACATTGAAGCTTTGCCTAGGTTTTTATCTGAAGAGCGTCCGCCCAAGGTGTTACCGATGATTAAGCCAACACCCACTATCACTAAGATCCAAGTCACTGATTCTTGACTGTAACCTGTGATGTGCATGGCGATTGGCGCAAGGTAGCCGTAAAGCGTCATGAAGCCAGACCAAGCAAAAGCGGTGATTGCTAAGCTGATCAGCAACATTGGATTTTTGAACGCTAACAGCTGAGTTTTGATGTCTTTCGCTTCACTGTGACCAGTCGATTTAATTGAAGTCAGAATGGCAAGCATCGCGATAGTGCCAAGTGCTGCCACGGTAAAGAAAGTGGTGTGCCAGCCGAATTGTAAGCTGACCCATGTACCCGCTGGAACGCCAAGAACGTTAGCGAGTGTTAAGCCTGCGAACATCTGGCCAACAGCACGACCTGCCATTTTTTCAGACACTAAGTTGGTTGCAACAACCGCACCGATACCATAAAAAGGGCCTTGCACTAAGCCTGCGATAACGCGGCTTGCAAGTAGAAGTGGGTAGCTAGGAGCAAGGGCTGATAAGACATTACCGATGATGAACAGTGCCATTAAGCCAATCAGCACCATCTTCTTGTTAAAGCGAGCAAGGTAGATGGTTAAGATCGGTCCACCGATAACGATAGCCAACGCGTAGGCACTGATAAGGTAGCCAGCTTGACCTTCTGTGATTGAAAGTGATGTGGCGATCTGTGGAAGAATGCCTGCGATAACAAACTCAGCCGTGCCGATTGCAAATGCAGCGAGTGTCAGTATCCAAACTTGGAATGGAATCTTTTCTTTATGGATAGTTTCTTGGTGGACGGTTTCTTGTTTCATGATGAGCTACCTATGTAAATTCTTGTTTGTTAGGACGTTGAGATACACGCCCTAACGATTGTTCTTTATGTCTTTGCTTCTTCGCTTCTTTGCGGAGTGTTAGCCGAGTAGAGCGCCGCCATCGATATCGATGATTGACCCTGTGACGTATGGGTTATTAATTGCGAACAGGTAACCCATGGCTATCTCTGAAGGCTCGCCAACCTTGCCTGCGGGTAGGTTGTTTTTGGCGTTGTCGTACATGCTTGTACGAGCGGAATCGTCCATGTTTTTGTAGGCTTCCGTCATGGTTAAACCCGGGCTAACGGCATTGACTCGAATGGGTGATAGCTCTTTCGCCAGTATTTTGGTTACGCTTTCTAGTGCGGCGTTGATGGCGGTTTTTACGTAAGTGCCTGCCACAACCTTGCGTGACAACATGCCAGTTGTGAACGTGATAGACCCGTTTGGTGTCATGTAACGAGCGGCATGTTTGGCTACGTTTAAGCTGCCCCAAAACTTAGTATCAAAAGCTGTCTTAGCGTCTGCGGTTGCTACGTCTGTTACTTTTCCTGCGGGAGCGGATGAGCCAGCCGTTACGATTAAGTGGTCAAACACGCCAATCGATTCGAAGTATTCACAAATCGACTTTTCATCGGTGATATCAACGCCGGTGTGTCGGCTGGCAATATGTACCGTGTTGTTCTCGTTTCTTAGTTGCATCGCTAGTGCTTTGCCGATACCTGATGTGCCACCAATGATGACGAAAGTGTGTTTCTCTTGTTTAGTCGATTCGTTAGTCATTCTCTGAATTCCTGCGTTGTTCTGTTGATGTTTGCCATTATATTTATTCGACTAAATTTGATAATTGGTTAAAATATAAATTCATTATTCGGTTGATCTGAATAGTGTGGCTGGGTATTCAAATCGAGCATTAAGATCGAGAAGTAAAACGAAGAGGTGGAAGCGAGAATCGTATGGATAAGTTTTCAGATATGGCGATGTTCGTGAGCATTGTTAAGCATCACGGGTTAGCTGCGGCTGGGCGAGAGTTAGGGCTTTCTCCTGCGACCATGACAGCAAGGCTGCAGGCGCTTGAAGAACGATATGGTGTGAAGTTGTTGAATCGAAGCACGCGTCATGTGTCTTTGACCGACTCTGGAGAGCTGTATCACAAGGCATGTTTGGAGATTTTAGACAACGTCAGTGAGGCCGAAAACCTGATTCAAAATGGTGTAAAAGAAGTCAAAGGCTCGCTAAAAATCGCCGCGCCGAAAGACATCGGAAAACAGTACATTCTTCCTATTCTTTCGGAGTTTTGCCAGCAGTATCCGGACGTTATTCCTTACCTGTATTTGAACGATAACCTCTCGAACATTGCTGAATCTGGCATGGATATCGTGGTCCGTTATGGTGAACTGGTCGACAGCAGTTTGATATCCAGACGCTTATCACCAAGCCGACGTGTGTTGTGCGCTTCTCCTGAATATCTTGCTAAACATGGAACACCGTTAACACCACAAGATTTGGTCGAACACGACTGTTTAGCCATGCTGCGTAGCAATGAAGAGCTCAAGACATGGCACTTCCAAGACAATGATATGAAGAAGTCGGTGACGGTTGTGCCGAAGCGATTTTCAGACGATGGCGAAGTGATTCGCTACTGGGCATTAAAAGGTGAGGGCATTGCGCTTAAATCGGTGCTGGATGTGCAAGACGACATCAATAACCAACGCCTTGTGACTCTGCTTAATGGCTACATGAAAAACTTCAATACCGCGATGTCGGTGTCGAGTGCCGACTTGAATGTGGTCTACATCAGCAAGAAATATCAGCCGAAGCGTATCCGACTGTTTTTGGATTTTCTGTTTGAGCGCTTTGGCGATTACGTCAGCTCGAGTCGTTAATTTCCGAGTTAAACAAGTAAAAGAAATACAACGATGGCAACCGCTAACGCCCTTGGGATAAAAGTATCTTTGTCTATCATGGGCACCTCTTATCGTGCCTCAAATGAATGAGGCACGGGTTATTTATTGGGGTTAACGAAGGTGTAGGTAGAACGGAGAGAAGGTATCAATCACATCAACCAAACGTTGAAGTTGCTTGATATCGCCCTTGGTTGCTTTCGCTGTTGATTCTTCAACATTGATGTCTTTGACTAAGAACAAGTGAACAAGGTCTTGTTTTGACATATCGACGGTGAGATCGGCGTTCTCAGAGCTAAAACCATTGTCGACAGCCATTGTGCGGTTAGACACGTTGACAAGGTATGGGCTTCCATCCACAACAAGGTTGATGACGTGCGTCTCGTTGGTGTTCAATTGCTCGGCTATTAGGCGAGTTGGAATCAGTGACATCACATCATCGGTTGGTGCCTCAACGAACTTGCTGGCATCGCCAAAAAAGTTCATTGTATCGAGTACGCCATCTAGTTCTCCGCGAAGCTCTGCTGCACCTGTGAGTGCCCAGTGACGCCAACCCGGGGTCGATTGTTCCCAACCCCAACGCTCTAGCGCAACGGCTTTTTGTCCACGAGCATACATATCGTTGTGATCGACTCGGATAACATGCGTTAGGATCTGCATCGCTTCACCGTACTGTTGTTTCTCGATCATGCGATCCGCAGCCTTTCTAATGGCGTCTGAGCCACCCATCATATCAACGTAAAGTTGCGCCATGTCTTTGTGTGCAGGCTTCGCAAGCTCACTGGCATCACCATTGAACCAACCAACATTACCCGCATAGATATTGGCAACATTTTGATATTCTGAGCCACGCAACGGGCGAAGGTAATCGTGATCTTTGAGTTCTTCAGGCAGACGGATACTGTCCGAAAGCTCATGCATGGTATAGCCTTTGTTGATATGGCGAACCGTTTGATCTTGCATGTAGCGCAGTGAATCCGCGTAGGCTTTCATTACATCTTCAACACGCTCTTGGCTTACTGCAGAACGGCCGTGGTGTAGGGAAAGCGTTTTTGGCTGATAGCGGCGCATACGGTCTATAGAGTCTGCCCATTCAAGGCCGTCACGGTACTCGGTACCACGAATGGTGTAGAGGTTTGGAATGGTTTCACCTTGAATGGTATCGCCACCGACCATGTCTCCCGTTTCATGTACATAGAGTGCAACACCATCTGGCGCTTCTCCTGGGGTGTGGAAAAACTCCAATGTAAGGCCATCTACCTTCATGATCATCAGATCGTCGACTAAGATATTTGGCGCGAAGAAGGATTTGTTTTGTGATTGCATCACGATGTCTGCTGGGTAGCCAACACCTTGGTTTACCCCTTTATCGTAGTCATTGTTATGAGGGATAAAGGCACCAAATGCATACGCGGTTCGAATCGACTGTTGATTAAGATAAATGCCAGACTCTTCATTCATTTTCTTCTGGAAATCAACATGAGCGATGACATTAATTTTGCCAGATTCGAAGTCTTCACGCGTTGCTAGCCCCTCGGTGCCTGCCCATTGATCTGGGTGGTGGTGAGTATAGAAAATCGTATGAACCTCACGTTCGTCTCCAGTTGCGTCACGGTAAGCCGACAGCATGGCTTCACCGGTTTCAGCCGTTGAACCAGCGTCGATAATGATCAGTCCTTTGTCACCCTGAAGGAAGGTGATCGAAGCTCCCTCAAAGCCAAATGCGTTGTACATGCGGTCTGATAGCTTAAAGATCACAGGGTTGGTCATTGCTTCTTCCATCGCTGCTAACTCTGGATGAATTTTGCCTTCTTGCAGCGCCTTTTCCATGTTTTCTTTGTTGTATTCCGGCGTGAATAGAGGTTCACCTCGCCAGATTATTTCTGGGAATGACCCCGCTAGTTTTGTCGAGGCATTTTCAGATAAAGGGAAGTAACTTTGCTGCTCAGCAGACATGGTTGGAGAGAGAAACTCAATGCCATTAGCAAACGGGTCATAGTTATTAGAAAGCACAACATCGTACTCGCTCATATCGAATGAGTGGTCATGGTCGCCGTGAGTTAAACGCTCTGATGCGTGATGAGAGTGAGCCATCACATTGCAAGACGCTAAGATTGAGAGAGCAATAATGGTTTTTTTCATAGTGTTACCCTGGTTCTGTATTTCGTATGAATCAGACTCAGAATCCATCCTGTTTCGTCGTTCTTCAAAAGTTGAAGGATACGAGGGTGTGTAATAGGCCTCGTTGATGACGATATCTTAGGCAGTTTTTAAGCGGCGAACCATTGGGTAGTAACTATAAAACACATAGATTTTTTCTATGTAATTTGGTTTATTTTGCCTTTATTTACGAATTATCATTGCTTGCATAGTTTTTGTTTATTTCTTGGAAGGTGGCGTTAGATGCTTTTTGATGTGTTCTCGAACTTGAGCATGTCGCTGATCTTGAATACTGCGTTTGTGATAAATCATTTTCATTTCGTAGTTACGCAACGCAAATGGCGGTTCGAGGACTTTTAGCCCTAGCTCTTCTGCTAAATTAAACATGGACTCACTGACAATGCACACCGCGTCAGAGTTACGAGCGTTCAGCAGTAGATTCGATTGACCGGAAACTTCTCGAACCACGTTACGCTCAAATGCTTCTTCAGTTCGGGTTTCTAGTGCGCTTACATTTTTGTCTTTTAGGCGCAGCATGATGTGCTCGGCGTTTTTGAACTGCTCAAGGGAGATGGTATCGCCAATCGTTGGGTGGTCTTTACGACACGCAAGTGCGAGCTTTTGGGAGCCGATCGATTCGACAATAAAGGAGTGATCAGTAACAGAGATGTCGTCGACAACAATATCCACCTCTCCGGTTCTTAGTTTGTCCAAAATGCTGTATTCGATGGCGGGAGTTTCAACAAAGTAGACGCCTTCATAGCCAGGGAGTGCTTGCATGATCACTTCTGGGCAGCAGATTTTTAGCTTTCTCTCTTCTTCAAATACTGAGTCGAGCCGACCTAATATTTCTCGGCATTGCTCAGCAAGATAATGCGCATCTTCTGTCGGCTGAATTGAACGACTGGTGCGATAAAACATGATCTTTCCGCTCTGCTCTTCAAAGTTTTTTATCGCGGCGGTCATTGATGGCTGAGTCATATTCATATGTTCTGCTGCCTTAGAAATACTCTTGAAGTCATAGGCTGCGAGAAAGTGTTTAATCAGATTGAGATTCATATAGGTGTGCCCTGTAGAAAGAGATTAAATAGTTTGAATACGACTCAGTGATCGTTGTGTCGATGATGGTAGAGTCAGTGGTGCCGAGATTTAGCTTAAATTATGTGTTGAGAACATGCGCTATATATTTGTTGGAAAACACATTTTTTTACCAAAATAACAAATCAGGATATGATGGGCAAAAAGTAACCAGTAACCAGTAACTAGAACAAGGAGTGCTCATGAAACAGGTCGGAGATACGGTTATCAAACCTTTTCATAAGGCAACCTGCCATTGTGGTGCGGTTGAATTAGAGCTCAGCTTACCTAACGGGATAGAAAAACCACGTCGTTGTGATTGTTCTATCTGCCGTCGTAGAGGGGCAATTGTGGGTTCTTTGGCGTTGGATGGTATTAAGATTTTGAAAGGCGCTGAGCATCTTAAGCTTTATCAATTCAATACCAACACCGCGAAGCATTACTTCTGCTCAAACTGCGGTATCTATACCCATCACCAACGCCGCTCAAGCCCAAATGAATACGGTTTTAACATCGGTTGTTTGGAAGGGGTAAACCCGTTTGATATTGGTGATGTGGTGACCAATGATGGCGTTAATCATCCTGCTGACCGCTAAGTCGTTACACAATATAAAAGGAATTAATTATGTCTGAATATGGAGCGGTCATTCGCTGGCAAAAAGTGGAAGATGAAGCCTTTAGCGACAACCAATACAGTCGCGCTCATACGTGGGAGTTCGATGGTGGTATCACTGTACCTGCTTCGTCTTCTCCTCATGTTGTGCCACTGCCGTTTTCGGTGGAAGCGAATGTCGACCCAGAAGAAGCGTTTATCGCGGCGCTTTCTAGCTGCCATATGCTGACGTTTTTGGGCATTGCTGCAAAGCAGAAGTACGTGATCGACTCTTATGTGGATGATGCGATTGGTGTGCTGGAAGAAGATGAATCAGGCCGCTCGTCTATCACTAAGGTGACTCTGCGACCTGATATTGTGTTCTTAGGCACTAAGAAGCCAACTGCCAAACAGCTCGACAAACTGCATCATTTAGCGCACAAAAACTGCTTTATCGCGAACTCGGTCAAGACTGAGATTGTGGTAGAAACTAAAGCGTAAACAACACACGTTAACATCGAAAAACCGCGAGGCTGCTTAGTGCATCACTGGCGGTTTTTTTATGTCTGTGTAATCCTACGTACGGTTTTATTGAGTGACAGTTAGAAAGTACTGAGAGATAGGTAGCGATCTCTTGAATGGTTGGAATAGATTGGTTAGCAGAGAGTTATGTTTAGCGTCCCACTGAATAGTTTTGTACATCGTGTGAGTGATAAAAGCCAAGTGATGGCGCATGCTGCAGAATGTGGATGTCAGTTGAAACGAGTTCGTCGTTCGCGTAATTGGCTTTTGGTCGCTCAAGAGCATCAACTCGTTGAATTTAAAACGATGTTAACTCACGAAAAAGACGATTGGATAGCAATCGCTATCGACAAAGTGCTGCCTAAACCGGTGGTGTGTTTGGCATCTCTGTTGGCCGCGACACCTTCAATGACCGTCGCTCAATTGGTGATGGAATCTGGATGTTCAATGGCAGAAGCAAGGCGTGCCATTGATGAACATGAAGGGCTGTAGGCGTATTCGAATTGTGTGAAAAGAGAATCGCGAGCAGCAAAAAGCCCGTAACGATATTACGTTTTTCAGCGCAATATCGTTACGGGCTTTATCATCTGTGCTTGTGCTGCTTAAGCTAAGCCATGTGGCTTATAAAGCGTTTACTCGATTAAGAGTTAGCTACTTTTACACGAATCGTGTTGCTGCCAAGCTTTGACAAGTTCAGCTTGTTTAGTGCCGCTTTAGCTTCTTCGTGCTCTGGCATTTCAACAAATGCAAAGCCTTTAGATTCGCCAGTTTCTTGGTCTAAAACTAGGCTGCACTCTTTTACTGAGCCGAACTCAGAAAATAGAACACGGATGTCTTGCTCTGCAGTAGAGCGCGATAGGTTACGAACTAGAAGTTTCATAATAAACCTTGAATATGAATTTACGCTGAGCATTGTCGCACACTTTCGTGCTCACCCTCACAAATAATTAGCGGAATAGCTCGGTTTACCTGTTCGCTGCTCTCATTAGCCGTTAACCGCGGTTTATCGTGATATCTGACACATATCCATGCTCGGTACTGGTTAACGCCTGCTGCAGCATTTGAGCGGCTTCTTGTGCACTCATAAAGCTTGAGGTGTTCATGTCTTTACCGCTGGTATTCCAGAACTCGGTTGCCATCCCGCCGGGGTAAACTGCAACGATCTTCATCGGGTGACCTTTGAGTTCCAACCTGACCGATTCAATAAAGCCCTTAACGGCCCATTTGGCTGCGCAGTAAGTAGACTCTTCTGCTTTAGCGCCTTGAGCCGCGGTCGACATCACAACAGCAATGGTGACGGGTTGTTCTTTGTAGCGTTGAACAAGCTCGCGAATCAAAAAGATCGAAGACTCGATGTTGTTTTTCAGCATGTCGCTGATGGCGGCGGGATCTTGTTGTTCAATTTTACCGAAGTACCCACTGCCTGCGCTATGAACCACCAGCTTTGGTGTTTCAGGCAATGCATCCAATAACTCGCTCACTGATTGTGGATCACACAAGTCACAGGCTTGGCTAACAGTATTCGCTGGCAGGCTTTTTGCTAATTCAGCTAAACGTTGGGAGCTGCGGCCAGTGATCATTAAGCGCTGACGGCTGTTCGATGTGTTCGCATATTGCTTGGCTAAAGCTGCGCCTAAACCGCTGCTTGATCCGGTGATTAAAATCATGGTGACTCGGAATTGTTGAATTGAATCGAGATAGTAAGGCTTTGAATACCTGTTTGCTGAGATCTAAGACCAAGATGCAGAGATCCATGAGTAAGATCGATAAAACAGAGGTTTGAGAAAGTCGTAGGAAGATAGGAAGATAGGAAGATAACAAGAAAAGCAGAAAGGAAAAAATGCCTAAAGGTAAAGCGCGTAAAGGTAAAAGCGCCGGCATAGAGCCAGCGCTTTTGAAATCAGATTACTCTTCGTCGAACTGTTTGGTCGTGAATGAGTCTTCGATTCTGTTGAGTTCTTCTTGATCTTTCACTCGCTGTTCTTCTTGGCGAATGACTTTTGCTTCATTGAAGCGTTTCTTTTCCGACTTAGTCAGAAATTTTACAGCTTTCTTGTTGGTCAGTGCGTAAGCAACTACGTCTTCGCCTTTTTCTCTGCGGTCGTTTACACGTTGTGAGAAACGTTCATTGTCGCGAGCTTTACGCTCCGCTGAGGTCAACTTGCTCATGCTTTAAAGCCTTTTCAATTATTCATGGTAGGGAATCTACGCTTAGCGAAACAATGGGGAAGTGCTCTGAATTGGTGGAACTGTGTATCACATCCGCTCAACTGAGTTTAGCCCATTTGTATGCTGGTGGCGCATCTTAGCACAAAGGCTTGAGCATACAGGTATGCTATTCGAGAGATTAAACAGAACAACCCACAATTTTCTGTTGTGGGTTGAGATTGCATTGTGGGCTGAGATTGTTTGCGGGCTGAGATTATATGGTGGGCTGAAAGTGTCTTTTGGGGTAACGGTTACCGTTGATGAAAATGGGAACAGGAAAGAGTGGTTAAATTAAATCTTCTCGATATATAAGATCACTTCGCCTACTTTAAAACCAAATTTAGACATCTCAGTTTTGTTGAACAAGCGTTTGTCGTCCATCAAGAACATCCAGTCGTCTAGCACCACTTCATAGGTGCTGCCGTCGACTTCTATTTCTAAGTCGTATTTCCAATACAGAGCAGAACCTAGAGTCTCGCCATAAGCGGTACCGACTACATCATTAGCTGTGCCCGAATAGGTGTTTTCGCCGGTTTTTAACAGGTTCCAAACACGTGTTGAGCGCTCGCCATCAGCAAAAGAGAACCACTCTTTGATTTCTCCTTTGTCACCGTCCCAAGTCGCGACAAGCTTAGCGTCAAAACGGCGTAGTAGATTACCAGAACGGTCTAGTACCATGCCGTATGCCATTAGCTCGCCGTTGAAAAAGGTTTCAAGCTTGAGCTCTGGCGTAGTGTCTACGTGGTTTTCTAAACTTGCAGAGCCACAACCCGCTAGCCAAGTGAGTGAAAACAGTGCCAAAGCAAATTTTATTATTGTTGTTTTTGGATTCATTTGTTCAAACCTAATAGTTGTTTGCGTAGACCGGGCTCAGATGTGTTTTCAGATAACCAAATCGCGAGAAAGGCTTCACCAAATTGCTTGTCTTGGATGGTGCCGATGGGTTGCTCATCGAAATAGAAGCGACTTACGTTGTCTTCAGCAACTCGGATAGTCAGCGTGCTGCCTTCCTCAACGTTGGGCCACATTGCGTACAAAGGCTTCAACCAACGTTGGATATTGTTGTTGGAGTAACCAAGTTTGCTCCACTGGTCTTTGGTTGCGTCTACAAGGTCTTTGCTGTCAATTGCTCGGTAGTACTCAAGTTTCAAAGCACGCTCAGAGTTAGATGGAGTGGTGTAAAACTCTGCAGAATACAAAGTCCAAAACAAGTAACTCATTTCTCCTTGGCCACGCTTGTTTAAATCATCGACAGCAGAAGCTTTGGCAGTCCCGGTAAATAGGAGTGCTGCGCAAATGAGGGTTAGGGTGACTAAGCTAAATAGTCGGTTTCTTGATTGCTCGCTTGTTTGAGTGCGAACGCGACTAACATCGCTCTCAGATTTGAACGCTTGCGTAGGGTTGCGTGGAAAAGCCATAAGTCACCTCGTTGTTGCTATTTTGGGTTGTATTAAGTTGGAGTAAGCGGCCACCAGTAAGGGCAACAAAATCCCCCAACTTATTGCAAGGGCAGCTAACACCGATGCGTCTGGCCAAGTAGTCAGAAGGGCTCCTGCTTTGATGCCTCCCCAATAACTACTAGTACCTGCTACGAACCCTATGACAAACAAGATCACTTTCGAGCATTTTAAAAGCCAATTTAGGCTGTGGTTAAAACTGATTAAGAACATGATCCACAGGCAGACTAGCCACACTGGGAACCAAGATTGATTTGCAATTTCAGAGTCGACGGCAAACACGCCGAAGTGAAGTAAGAGGCTATCAAGCAACAGCCCCAATGGTAATAAAATGAGTATTTTCAGATCGCTACTGCGAGTAGGGGAGAGAAGGAAGTGAACGACCACAATCAGTGGCGCCACGAACGGGGCTTGCGCGGTAAAGAACGCGCTGCAAACCCAGGTCGCTTGAAACAGAACGAGATTAATAATCCAAAACCGTTTCATCTTTTGCTCCAAAGTAACGAGGTTTTCTAGCAACTAAGTGATGAGTACTGATCACGCGCTCTTTGAATGCACCTTCACAGTAGCAGAAGTAGAAGATCCACAAGCGCTTAAACTCTTCTGAATAGCCGAGAGAATCTAACTCTTCCCAACTGTTTTCAAAGGCAACATTCCAATCATTAAGCGTTCGAGCGTAGTGCAGGCCAATGTCATCAATTTCTTGAACCACAAGATCTGTACTGGTCGCAAGGTGTTGGGTCATCACTGAGACCGAAGGTAGGCAACCGCCTGGGAAAATGTACTTCTGAATAAAGTCGACGCCTTTGCGGTATTTGTCATAACGACTGTCGGCAATGGTAATTGCTTGAATCAGCATTTTGCCTGATGGTTTCAACAGAGAAGAACATTTCTCAAAGAAGGTCTGGAGATATTCATGGCCGACCGCCTCAATCATCTCGATAGAAACCAACTTGTCATACTCACCAGTGAGGTTGCGATAATCTTGTTTAAGCAGGGTGATTTTGTCGGTTAAGCCAAGCGCTTTTACTCTCTGTTCTGCAAGCGCGTGTTGAGCATCTGAGATTGTGGTAGTGGTGACATGGCATCCGTAGTGTTGCGCCATGAATATAGCTAAGCCACCCCAGCCTGTGCCTATCTCGACCACGTTATCTTTCTCTGACAGCTCTAATCGCTCACAGATGGTTTTCATTTTGTTTTGCTGAGCTTTGGATAGGGTTTCTGCTTCTTCGCTGTAGATAGCGGAAGAGTATTGCATCGAGCTGTCTAGGAAGCGCTCGTACAGTTCGTTGCCAATATCGTAGTGCGCAAGAATATTACGTTTAGAGCCTTGCTCGGTGTTAGCATTCTTACGACGCAGCAATAGATTTTTGATGCGAGAAATCCATTGCGTTTTATCGTCAAGCTCGTCGAGTTGAGATTGATTTCGAGCCATGATTTGAATCACTTTGGTGAGATCTGGGCTTGTCCATTTTCCATCAATGTAGGCCTCAGATGCGCCAATACTGCCGTCAATCACGACATCTCTAAAAAAGGTTGCATCGTGAATCACGATTCGACCTTTCAAGTCGGCTTCTCGATCGCCGAACACCGAATGCTGGTCGCGCTCAATAATCTCAAGCGTCGCGAATTGCAGGCTTTCTAGAACCTTAAAGATTAAAGCTCGATATTTACAGTTGCTTGAAACAGCAACGGCTTTAGCTTGTTGTTCAATGTTGTTGTTTTGTTTGGCAAGCTGTTCCATGTAAACCTCGCTGATAACTCATTCTAATATTTTGTGCCAACTAAGCTGGGTTGTGCCCCTTAGTTGGAGCGAACCCAAGCTTGGGTCGAGTTCTATTATTTAGTTGCTGTGAAGACACTTAAGATGTTGAGTCTGGATGCCCCACAAACGGTACTTTTTTCAGGAATAATTTGAGAGCCTGATAATAAATTCCCATCACGACTTTGATCGTCATCGCCGGAATCTTAAATACCGTTCGTCTAATGTTTGTCTTGGTTACTGACTGTTTCGTCAAGGCCAGTGTCGCATCGAAAAGCTTGTCGTCTCGGCGGCTTTCAATGTGGACCAAGGTGCGTTTCGCTGGTGGCTTAATCTTCCAAAAATAAGTCATATTCAAATCCATGAACGGCGAAACGTGAAACTCTTTCTTAACCTTTAATTCTTGGTGCATGTCGATCAGGTAGTAGTGTCTTTCTCGCCAAGGCGTGTTACTCACTTCAGCCAACATGTACTTACAATCTCCTGTTTCGTCGTAACAGAAGAAACAGTTGATTGGGCTGAAATAGATACCTAAACAGCGGCACTGAGCCAGCATCGTCACACGGTTTGAATCAGACCAAACCCCACCAAGTTTTTGCACTTTGGAAGCTATACGTTGTTTAAGTGATTTTGGTTCATCCGTGGTGGCATTTTCTTTTTTTTCAGCGAGATAATCCGATTCGACAAAGCGAATTGGGTTGTACCATCGAGTTCCGAACAGCGCACTACGCGCTGTGGTTTGGGGCAGTTCATCAAGATCTAACCCCATCATATACAGCTGATAGCTGAACTCATGAGTGATGTCGCCAAAGCGGCGGTGTCTGACGTTGCCCCAATAGATCCCGCTGAGCTCTTCACTCTTTTCGGATGCGATCTCCATTTCGGATGTCAGGGTTTGACTGTTCATAGCGCTGAACTCGTACTCAAATCTAAACCGAAGCGTTTGGTCACATCGAGTGCACTGTGGACACCGTCTTCATGGAACCCGTTATACCAGTATGCGCCGGCGAAGTGAGTCTGGTTTTTGCCACAGATCTGTTCGCGCTTGTGCTGAGCCTCTACTGTGTTCGAGTTAAGTACCGGGTGATGATAAACAAAGCTGCGAATGATTTTTTCTGGGTCGATGGCTTCGCTCTGATTCAAGGTGACGCAGAAGGTGTCCTGGCTTTCGATGCCTTGCAGAATGTTCATGTTGTAAGTCACACAAGCAGGTCGTTTACTGTCGCCATCCAACATGTAGTTCCAACTTGCCCATGCAAGCTTTCTGTCTGGTAACAATCGGGTATCAGTGTGCAGAACCACTTCATTGCGGCTGTATGGGATCTCGCCCAGTACCTGCTTCTCTTGCTCTGTTGCATCGCCGAGTAAACGTAACGCTTGGTCTGAGTGACAAGCAAAGATTACTTCGTCGAAGTCTTGTGTGCCGCCATCTTCAAATTCAATCGTGACTCCCGCTTCATGGCGAGTGACTTGTTTGATTGATGTGTTCAAAGCGACGGATTTGTTCAAGCGTGAAAGGATGATTTCAACGTAAGAGCGCGACCCTTTAGGAATTACATACCATTGTGGACGGTTCGCGATGTCGAGTAGCCCGTGGTTGTAGAAGAATTGAATGAAGAATTTAAGCTCAAATTCTTCCATTTCCTCTAAGCTTGTCGACCAAATTGCTGCGCCCATCGGTAGGATATAGTGCTGGCTGAAAAAATCGGAAAATTGATTATCGCGTAGGAAACTGCCAAGGGTAACGTCTGGTGTGAATTCATTGCTTTCAAACTGAGCCTTACACAGTTTGTTGAACTTGAGAATGTCTGACACTAAAGACCAGAACTGAGGTTTGAAAATATTGCTTCGCTGAGCAAACAACGAATTAATGCTGTGACCGTTGTACTCAAACTTAGTGGTGGTGTTGTGGACGCTGAAACTCATCTCGGTAGGTTGCCTTTCAACACCGAGTTGTACGAGTAGCTGATTGAAGTTTGGGTAGGTTCGATCGTTGAATACGATGAAACCTGTATCTATCGAAAACGCCGAGCCTTGATGTTCAATATCAACGGTCGCGGTGTGCCCCCCAACGTAATCATTCTTTTCGAATACTGTTACGTCGTGGTGCTTATCTAATATATGCGCGCAAGTGAGTCCAGAGATGCCTGAACCAATAATGGCGATTTTCTTCATTGTTATACCATCCTTGAAGCGAGTTTTTGCCAAACTGGAGTTGGAAGCATTCTTAGTAGCTTCATCAACATGATGAATCGTCTTGGGAAATCGATTTCACTCTTTCCTTGAGCGATACCATTTACGATTCGCTGAGTTGCGGCCTCACTACTAATAATCATAGGCATAGAGAACGTATTTCGCTCGGTTAATGGCGTTTCAACAAAGCCTGGGTGCACAATTGAGACATGAATGTTGTGCGTTGCCAGATCAACCGAAAGTGTTCTGCCTAAGTAGGTGAGGGCTGCCTTTGAAGCGCCATAAGCCTCGGCTCTTGGCAAAGGTAAAAAGCTGGCGCTGGAGCTTACTAAAACCAAACGGCCGCCCGGCTTAATGTTTTTTAGCCAAGCCTTAAGGGCGTAGCCAATTGAAATCAGGTTTATGTTGATGACGCGCTCGAAAAGCTCAGCATCAAAATTCACTGGGTCGTTGATGTATTCACAATCACCCGCATTTAAAATCAGCAGATCGAGCGGCTTGTCTTGGTCGAGCTCTGGGAAGTTGTGGTAATCGGTCAGATCGAAACAGAGCGGCGTAATGGATGAATGCGCGATGTCTGTCTCGTGAGAATCAACCAAGGCTTGCAGCTTGTCTGGGTTACGGCCACAAGCAATCACCTGATGCCCTTGTTGAGCGTAATCGATAGCGAGTGATTGGCCGATACCTGAGGTCGCGCCTGTGATCATAATACGCATTATTGGCTCGCTCTCTTTTTGATGGATTTGATGGCGCAGCCCAGAACTGGAATGTGTTCATACAACATAGAGCCGACATCAAGATAGTCTCTGTGATAGACCACTTGACCGTCGAGCATCTTAAGGTGGCTGTGTCCTTGCACTTCGATTGGCTTTTGCCCATTTAATTGCTTGTGAGCAAACTGCATCGTCCAGTAAACAGAAGCTTCGTCGTTCGCTTCGAAAGTGTGTTCGATATGAAAGTAACAGCTCGTTACCTGGGTGTAGAGGTTCTCGAAGTAGTGGGTAAGCGCCGAAATACCGCTGACATGATGCAGCGGATCTTGGAATTCAATATCAGGGTGATAAACCGTCTTAAGCACGTCGAAATTGTCGGTTCCGAGTTCTCGATACATGTTGAGAAAGTTATCAAGCCATAGAGAGTTATCCATAATATTCACTCTAATTATTTGAAGAAGGCTAAGGCTCTCAATCGTGCTTCTTTGTGCTCAACGATGGGTTGCCAGTATTCGCTGTCTATTCCGTTTTTAGCGATAAAGTCATGTGGGAAATGAACATGTTTATCTGGGATATTTTGCAGCTCTGGTATGTACTTACGAATAAAAATTCCTTTTGGATCAAACTTTTCACTCTGAGTGATTGGATTGAAAATTCGAAAGTAGGGTTGAGCATCACAGCCAGTACTTGAGGCCCACTGCCAGCCACCATTATTCGCGCTGAAATCACCATCGATAAGGTGCGACATAAAGAAACGCTCACCCCAACGCCAATCGATCAGCAGGTGCTTGGTTAGGAAGCTTGCCACCACCATTCTTAGCCTGTTGTGCATCCAGCCTGTCTCAACTAATTGACGCATTGCTGCATCAACCAATGGATATCCGGTTTTTCCTTCGCACCACGCCTTGAAGCTAGGGTTGTCGTGATACCAATCTAAGCCGTTGTATTTTTGTTGGAAGTTCGCACCTTTAACCAGTTTAGGATGATGGAACATCAAGTGCTTATAAAAATCTCGCCAAATCAATTCATTAAGCCAAGAAAAGGCTGGAAGTTGTGTATCAAACAACAAATCGGGTTGTTGCTGAATCAACTGAATCGCTAACCATCGTGGACTCACAGCGCCAATCGCCAAGTAAGGAGAAAGTCCAGATGTTCCCTTCACCGATGGAATATCTCGAAGGCGAGAATAGTCGTTAACTTTATTGGCTAAGAAATTGGGGATCACGCTCTCAAGCACGTCTTGGCTTAGTGGCCAACGCTCTGAATCGGTACGCGGAAAGTCGAAATCGTACTCGCCAGAAAAACCACTTAACGATTGTTTCAGTTGTGATGGATTCTGAAGCGAATCCGTTTCAGATGAACCTGCTTGCGCTGATCCTGTTGAATGCACTGGAGCGTGGCTGCAAATGATGCCTTTCGCTTGCACTTCTTTTAACCATGCGTTTTTGAAAGGTGTGAAAACCTTGAACATCTCACCTTGTTTATTCAGCACGCTACCTAATGGCAGAATCGTATCGCAGTCGGTTATTTTCAGATTTATACCAGTAGCGATTAAGCGTTTGTCACGTAACTGCTCGTCTACTTCAGGCTCAGAATTTGCGTAAACACACGTCGCATCAAGCTGTTTGTATAGATGAGTGAGTTGTACGGCTTGGTCGTCAAAATCGCGGGCTTTGAGGTGTAAAAGATCTATCCCGAACTCAGCGAGTTGGGATTCAAGTTGCTGCAGGTGACGATAGATTAAATCGGCTTTGATTGGCGCAAGGTGGTGTTGCTGCCATTGCTGTGGCGTTGAAATAAAAACGGCGATAGAGACGCCGTTTTCAACTGCAGAGACGATCGCTGGGTTATCGTGAATCCTCAGGTCTCGTCTTATCCATAGAATGTCGCTCAATATCCGTATCTCAGCTTAAGTTCTTGTGGGTGCGGGTTTAGGTAAACCTGTGATTCAAGGTACTCGTTTGGATATTCCATCAAGTAGTGGTTAATCAGTGTTAGTGGAACTAACAGAGGAACAAGACCTTCTCTGAATGATGAAATCTGATTGGTAAGCTCTTGCTTGTGCGCGCTACTCAATTGTTTCTTAAAGTAACCTTGCAAATGATGCAGAGTATTGGCGTGGCTACCACGGTTCGCGTGGTGAGATAATGCCGTCATCAAGCCTTCAATATATTGTTTTGCCAACTCATCGATTTCAAGATCGTTGCTTGCTAATAATTTCCCAAGTTTCTTATAGCCTTCAATGTGGTGACACATTACTAAGTACTTGTGAGCGCTGTGGAATTGAATCAGCTTGTGTTTAGTTACGCCTTCGTCAACAAGGTTGAGCCACTTCTGATAAGTGAAGACACGTGTCATGAAGTTTTCGCGTAAAATAGGGTCATTGAGGCGACCATTCTCTTCAACTGGAAGTAATGGGTTGCCTTCCATCACTTGTTTGGTGAACATGCCTACGCCTGTCGATTCAGAGCCGCGACCGTGGTGGTGGTACACTTTTACTCTTTCCATACCGCAGGTTGGGCTTTTTTGACACACAATGAATCCTGCGATGTGCTGGTTGCTCTTTGAATAGTTTTGTCCAAACTCGATCAGATCATTGGTCACATCACCAGAACCGTCAGGTCTAGAAACGTGAATGATATTGTCTTGCTGACGAACTTGGCGAATGGTTGGGCGAGGTGTTGGAAGACCCACTGCCATTTCTGGGCATACTGGTTCTAGTTCAACATAATCTGCAAGGTCATCTGTACAAAAACGAGAGCGTTTGTGACCTGTATCGAAACGTACCTTATGTCCTGCAACACAAGCACTAATGCCTATTTTAATTTTCTTTTCCATTGGCCAACTCCTTTGCTCTTGCTTTGAGCTATTTATTATATTTCAACATTGCTAATCGTACTTACAGAGCCGGGTGTGTTTTAAGTCTCAACACCGTTGATGTTTTAAGCCAGATGTATTTGACGATATACAGGATAACTTCATGCCATCCTGTATATTTATAGCGTGCAACTGGGTTAATAGATATATTTACCGAGTGGATTGAATAACTGGCTCACACCTTTTGTGAAGTAAAGCGCATCACTTGAAACAGTTAAACACACACAACCTTCTTTGGTGGCTGGTTGGTGAGTGTGGTCACCATCTAACCAGATGAAGTCGCCTTTGTTGTAGACGCCCATTTCATCTTCGAAACTGCCTTCTAAAAGAAGCGTAATCTCAAAGCCTTTGTGGGTGTGGCAAGGCACTTGTCCATCTTTGTCGATGTGCAGCAAGCTGGTGTGGTGTGCTTCGTCATCAAAATCGAGGCGCGCTCGCGAAATTTTGCCTAAGTTCATCCAGTCTTTTCTCGCCACTGAGTTCAACGCGCGAGGAATAGTGAACGTGGTGTCTGCAACCGTAACTTGCTGAACTTCGGGTGTCACTTCGATAACTTGAGATGAATCAGCAGTGATTTGAGCAATCGCATCAAAATCAAACTCCCCATCATCGGATAGGAACGCATCCATTTCGCTGTCAGAAAGTTGAAGCCCTGAGGTATCACTTTCAAAGGCAGATGTATCGCTTTCAAAGACTGAGTCAGCAGCTTGCGCCGTCAGCATGCTTACTTGTTGTTGGCAGTGTTCACACAGTTCTACATGGCTAGAGACAATCAAAGAAACTGAGTCTGCGAGTGTGCCATCGACAAAATCTTTCAAAATTGCGGCATTTGGGTGATGTTTAATCATGATCTTGTTCCCCCATGTGAACCTTAAGTTTAGCTAAAGCGAGTCTTAGACGTGATTTCACGGTTCCAAGTGGGACGCCAAGTTGTTGAGCGAGTTGCTCTTGTGACAACTCCTGAAAGTAAACGCCTTTGACAATCGTTTTCTGAGCCAAAGGCAACTTCTCTATTTGAGTCATTACATGGCGGCTCATCAAGTGATCACCAAACGGTAATTCATCGCTTTGAGATTCCGCGACCATTGCATCTATTGGCCAAATGTCGTCAGCGATGGTTTGCTCTGCTTTAGCTTTTACCTTACGTAGCATGTCGAAAGCAGCGTTTCGCATCACGGTGTAGACCCAAGTAGTCCCAGCGCCTTTCTCTTCGTTGTAGAGATGCGCTTTCTTCCAAACGTTAGTCATCGTGTCTTGGACTAGCTCGTTTGCAGCAGCTTCGCTGCCCAACTTGCTGATTCCAAAACGCTTGATCTTAGGTGCGAAGAACTTGAACAAACAGGTGAAGGCTTGTTTGTCTCGGTCTGAACCAACCAAAATCAACCAGCTTGAGAGCTCTGTAGGTACCTTATTTTCATTAGGTAGTTTGTTGTCGGGGATAATGACATGCTCCTTGCCGTTCCCTGAACTTCTGCTTTCGACTTGCATAGTACTTAACCATCATGCGAATTTGAGTGGCACTACGTGAAAGGAGAAGGTCGGGATCACTTTAATTTAAATTAATTTCCACTATACAAAATTATAGTGAAGAAAAGTGCTTATTGCCCCGTAATGATTTGATTCAAAAAAGGAACTAAAGAAGGAAAGCTAGCGGGTTCGGTAAATTCTGTTTTCTTTTCCAATGGGATAGGCATCATTTCGAGTAATCGCGCACAGATCCATCGTGGACTTTCGAAGTCTGGAGTGGGGTAGAGCGTTCTGATTGAATCGTGGTCTCGAAACAGCTGTACTAAGAATGCAGTAAATACGTTCGGTACTTTGCATTCTAGATCTGGCCAATGAGGTAACAACTTGAACTGGCTTTTTATCAGGTCATCGTCGTCTCGAAATGATCCGTGAAGCTGAACCAGTTGTTGGCCCTCGACATCGATTTCCAAAATTTGGTCGTCAGACATGTTGAAATCAACGATGGACACTTTGGTTCCCCAAGAACTGAGATGTTCAGAGTTGGTGCTGTCTTGGGTGGCAATAATGAACCCATCTCCTTGGGCCGCATGTGCAACCATAGCAAGATATTTTGGTTCAAAGATGCGTAGCCTCTGGCGACCTCCGGGCAGAAGGAATATCGGAAGGGGAAATACGGCGAGCTCGAGAGAAGACTCTATGAATGTCTCTGGTTCGGCGTCTGTCCGTGTGGTCTGGCTCGATGAATTCGGCACATAGCACTCCTTAGTTCAAATGTAATTTGAGAAGATATACGCGGAGTCGGTGGTGTTCGATCAATTGATTGTGGCTGTAGTTATTGGGTGATGAGCTACAGACACGAGCCAAAGCAGATGATTTTTTGTTGCACATGCTCATAAATTCATTGTTTTTACCTTCTTTCATACGCGTCATTAGGTAATATATGTACGAATAGTAAGCGGATGGGTAGTCGCCAGACGATGCTTCTATCTAACCTTCTTCTTTACCTGACATCGCATCAAAGGAATGGTCATGATTGTTATATATGGTATCAAAGAGTGCTTGAATCCAATTAAGTTGCAGCTCTCTAATGTGTTGCAACAGTGCTTAAACAGTGAAATGGGTTTACCCGATGACAAGCGAGCGCATCGATTTGTGCCATTGGAGCGAGATGATTTCTTTTATCCAGAAGGAAGAACAGAAGCCTATACCGTTATAGAGATCAATATGATGGAAGGTCGAGCGGTCAATACCAAGAAGCGCTTAATTAAGAAGATATTTTCTGAGATAGAGAAGCAGTTAGCTATCTCTCCTATTGATATCGAAATAACCATCAAGGAACAGCCTGCACACTGTTGGGGATTTCGAGGCATGACCGGTGATGAAGCGCAAGACCTGAAGTATAAAGTGAAGGTTTAAGGTCTCTGGTTTAAGGCCTCAGATATATTCCACTTCAAACATTGGATTTAAAGATTACTGAGAGCGGCTTTAGAAAAACACTAAGCCGCTTGTTATTGAAGAAGACCAATAGAGAAAGTTATACCATTAGCTCTCGTCGTTCTCTTTTAGGTAACGGTGCCAGTTGGCATTGATGACATCAAAGTGCTCCACACAGAACTCTCTCCTATCTTTCAAATAGTCGTTCTCCACTTCATTGAGCAAGTTATTGTAGGCATCAGGATCGCTGCCATACACCAAGCATAACGTGGAGAAGTAACGCTGTAGATCAAAGCTGTGCTCATCAATGTATTCACCCAAGTCGTAATACTCAGGGCGGTCTTCTGACTCGAAAGCGAACATGTCAGCTGCGCTGATTGCGGCATCACCTCCATGTTCTACATAGTTAAGTAAAAGCACTGTCGCGAGGTTATCAACGGCATCTTCCTCTTTGCCCAGTATGGCAATATTCTGGTCTTCGATATAAGCATGCCCAGCTTCGTGCAGTAGAGTATGAAGCAAGGTATCGATAGCACCAGTTTGCGCGGTCTTTCCATACTCTTTTTCGTATTGATTCTTTTCAAAGTAATTAAGCGACTCAGAGTAGAAGCTATACGGGATAAGCACTTGATGCGTTTGTGGATCGTAGAGTGGACCTTCTTCCCCGCCGTATTGAATGGTTAATGGCTTTTCAAACATGAAGAGTTGGTTTGACAGGTCAATCACAGTGTCATTGACGCCACTGTTTTGAATTTCACGTTTGAGCTGCTCTTCTTCAGTATTTTGTGGTGAAGAGAACTCAACGATCAGGTTATTTTGGGTTGTTTGTTCACTAGATGCATAAGTGGCGGCAAACACTGAGCTAAGGGCTAGGCTGTAGATCAGTGTTCGTTTCAATAATGTCATCGGCTATCCTTGTGATTATGCTGCGATTCAGGCTCGGTGTTAAGGTGATCCCCCTAAGTCATGTAACTCAAGTTACGCGATCCAAGTTATGTACCTTACGCTGTTTAAGCCGTTTAAGTTAATTGAGTTAATTACGGTGGTTAGATTACAAGTTTAGACTGAATTTTGAAGCATCGAGGACAGCAATTTTTGAAGTCGACACTCGCTGATTAATGAGTGACCCGCTTTGAGGTTCGGCTACAAAGAATTGGCGAGCTGAATGACCAGCGTTGATGTGATTCGTTTCTGTTGGTAATTGATAGATAAATTTCGGTTCAAGTGAACCCTTGTGCTATACTCCGCGCCCCAATCCGAATTGGCTTGTTAAATCTTAGGAAATTATTATGAGTGTTAAAAACGAACTTCAACAAATTAACAACCGTCTAGACAAATGTCGCAACAAGTTAGCGGCTGCTAAAACTCGTAATGATCGTCCTGTTGTTCGTCAATTTGAAGACGAGATTAAGAAGCTAACCAAGAAAATTGCTCAGTTGAAACACAAAGAAAGCTTCGATGTAAATCAAGAGCGTAAGTCTTTGGTTGATATGCCATTTAGCCGTGAGATTACAAAAGCTGAGCAAGCGGATATGGGTAAACTTAAGAAGTCTGTAAAAGGGCTCGTAATTGTTCACCCAATGACGAAGATCGGCAAAGAGCTTCGCATTGAGGTTATGACTGGTTACGCACCGAAAAAATTCTAATTACCAGTGATGGTGATGAAAGAGGAGCTAGTAATAGCTCCTTTTTGCTTTTTTAGGTATTAAAAAAGCAGAGTCAGCGGCAAGGATACTCACGCCGTTATCAACTTTTTGGAGGTGATTGTTGTCACAAATCCTTTTATCTCCTATAAAAGTTAACGTGTCACTAACATGGCACTAAGTGAACGCAGTAATGTGTTCGCTTTTCGAATCTACAATTTCTCTCCAGTTTGTATAAATATAGGTAGAGCAGCACAGATAATTACAGATAAAACTAGACTCATTAAGGAAGATGAGAACGTAAAAAAATAGAGGTTATATGAATCAATTAATTTCAATTGGACCACTAGAATCCTTCCTAATCGCGATTAGTGTTTTGTTTCTAGGTCATTTCGTCAATGCAAAGCTTCCGGTTCTCAAAAAGTACAATATTCCAGAGCCCATTGTCGGCGGCTTGATTGTCGCTTTTGCTATTACAGCCCTGCACTTTAACGGCCTTGATCTTGAGTTTTCCTTGCCCCTGCAGAACACGTTTATGTTGATGTTCTTTGCAACGGTCGGCCTTGCGGCTAACTACACGCAGCTGATAAAAGGTGGTGCTAAGGTATTCCTATTCTTAGGGGTGGCTTCGGTTTACATCATTATCCAAAACGGTGTAGGCGTAACACTTGCGACGGCACTAGGCCTTGAACCCTTAATGGGTTTGATTGCTGGATCTATCACGCTTTCGGGTGGTCACGGCACGGGCGCAGCTTGGTCTCAAACTTTTTCAGACACGTTTGGCATTGCCAATACTCTAGAAATCGCGATGGCTTCAGCGACGTTTGGTTTGATTATCGGTGGTATTATCGGTAGCCCAGTAGCACAAAAGCTGATTGATAAAAATCAGCTTGAATCTGAGTACGGCACTGGCACACAAACCCACGAGCGTTTTCCTGAACTTGTTACTTACAACGAGTATGAAGAAGACAAAGTAACAGCGAAGAAGGTGATTGAAGTATTGTTCATTCTTCTTATCTGTATCTCGGGGGCGAAATACCTAGAAGAGTGGGTGGCGACTTTTGAAATTTCTTGGTTGATGATTCCTGACTTCGTTTACGCGTTGTTTATCGGTGTGTTCATCACTAATGTTTTTGAAGTGACTAAGCTGCATAAAACCGACAGTGAAACGGTCGATATTCTTGGTACGGTGTCATTGTCACTGTTCCTAGCGATGGCGCTAATGAGCCTTAAGCTTTGGAATATCTTTGACCTTGCGATTCCGTTCTTGGTTATCCTTGCGGTTCAGGCTGTGGTGTTGGGTATCTTCTCTTACTTTGTGACGTTCAAAGTAATGGGTTCTAACTACGACGCAGCGGTTATGGCGGGTGGTCACTGTGGTTTCGGCCTAGGTGCAACACCAACAGCGGTAATGAACATGGGTTCTTTGGTGAACCGATTCGGTCCGTCGCCACAAGCCTTCATGGTTGTGCCAATCGTTGGTGCCTTCTTTATCGATATCGTTAACCTGATCATCCTTCAAGGTTACATATCGTTTATCGGTTAATGTTCGCCTGTGCTTAAATGCGATGAGCTAATCGCACTAAGATGAATACAAGAAAGCCAGTCTGTTGACTGGCTTTTTTTGTATTAGCGCCTCTAGAACTTATGCGGGTGAGCTTGCTTGTAGCTCTTTAAGAAGAGGGAACGCGGCTTTGGTGTGTTCTCCAGTGACAATGAATCCAACCAACTGATCATCTTCATTGAAGCCTTTAGCGACAATACCTTTCGGGTCGAATCGAGTTTCCCAGCTCTGAGCAGTGTGAATATCGCGCCCTGCGAGCTGAATAGGATAACTCGGTGTTTTCACCTTGGTGATCATATGAGGCAAGCTGAGCTTCCCTTCGCCCACTTTGATGTCTCCTTTATCCTTAGTCAGCTGCTTCGCCAACACGTTTGCCGACAAAATGGCTGGCTGCAAATAGGCCATTACACGTCCTTCAATTTCAGCGCAATCACCAATCGCATACACATTGTTAGCACTGGTTTTCAGGGTGTCATCGACCACAACGCCTCTGTTTACTTCTATTCCCGCTTGCGTGGCTAACTGCGCGTTTGGTCTTAGCCCTGCTGCGGCAATCACGATATCTGCTCGTATTAGCCGAGAAGAGGTGGTTTGTAGCCTAACTCCATCAGACAGGTAAGTCGCTCGGCAAATCGCAGAGTCGGTTTCGACGGTAACCCCCGCTTTTGTCAGTTCCCTTTCCAACTCAAGCGAAACGAAAGGTGGCACAAGGCTATTCAACAGATAACTTGCAGGTTCGATAATCGTGACATCTTTGCCCGCAGTTTGAAGGTCGAATGCGAGCTCTACCCCAATCAAGCCTCCCCCCATTACGGTGATGCGTTGAGCGTCATCGATCTGAGCTTTGTGTTTCTCGAACTCTTCCAAACTATTTAACGTAATGGTCGCGCTGCGTTTAAGCCCTTCCGCTGGTGGTATAAAAGGCGTCGCGCCCGTTGCTAATACCAACTTCGAATAATGGATAGTTTGTCCATCAACACGAACACACTGCTGCTTGGTATCGATTTCGCTGACTAAAGCCTTGGTTTTGACGACTACGTTGTACTGCTCTGCTAATTGCTGAGCGTTATTAACGGCTAAGGCTTGTGGTGTTTGAGCCTGGCTGAATACGTGTGAAAGATTCGGCTTACTGTACTCAACTCCCGCATCTGCCGTGATCATGGTTATCGCGATATCTTGGTCAATTTTACGTACCATCTTTATGGTTTGTAGGGCGGCGAAACCACCACCCACAATCACAATGTTCGACATGTTACTTCTCCACAAATACTTCTTTGCCTAAATGGCATTCTGGGCAAAGGAAGTCATCCGGCACTTGTGCCCAAGGTGTTCCTGGTTCAACGCCTTGGTAGGGTTCACCCAATTGTGGGTCGTACACCCATTCACACACTGTGCAGCGCCAGCAAGTGCAATCTGCGCTGTGGTTTGACTTATCTTGAGCTACTTCTGTTTCCTGCTCTGTCGTGTCTTTGAGCTCGCCAGTGGTGTTTGCCGGTGCTGGTGTGGCTTCAAGCGGTGTAACATTGCGTGATACTTGCTTTGGTGCGCTGACTTCGTCTGGATTCACACGCCAAACCTCGGCCAGTGTCATGCCGTAATCAATACATTGACGAAGTGCGTCTGTATCTGGTTTCCAGTGGATATGCTGAGGTGCGCTCACTTCGAAGTTGGCTTCACGTAAGCGAGCGTCGATACGTTTTACCGCGCCGCCAGTCCACCCTGAAGAACCAAATGCTGCGGCTCTTTTACCAGCAAAGCGAAGTCCGTGTATTTCTTCTAGTAGCGCGGCGATTTGCGGCATCATCACATTGTTCATGGTCGATGATCCAACAAGCACGCCCTTTGAACGGAAGATATTGGCAAGGATGTCATTCTTATCGTGCTTAGAGATATTGAAGACCTTGATGGCTGTTTCTGGGCTGCCTTTACGGATACCTTTTGCGATTGCGTCAGCCATCATGCGAGTGTTGTTCGACATGGTGTCGTAGACAATGGTGATACGATCTTCTTTGTAGGCTTTAGACCACTCGTAGTATTGCTCAACAATTTGCGTCGCGTTGTCGCGCCAAATACAGCCATGAGAGGTTGCGATAACATCGATAGGCACACCTAAGCTCAATACTTCTTCTATCTTCGCTTTCACCAAAGGCGCGAAAGGCGTCAGGATGTTTGAGAAGTAACGCAGACATTGGTCATGCAGCTCTACTTGGTCTAGTTGGTCATTGAATAGGTTCTCGTCGCAGTAGTGTTGGCCGAAAGCATCGTTACTAAACAGGATTTCATCACCGGTTAGGTAAGTCGCCATTGAGTCTGGCCAGTGCAGCATTTTCATCTCTACAAAGATCAGTTGTTTTCCGTTACCGACGTCAAGAGTGTCACCGGTTTTGACGGTTCTGAAGTTCCAATCAGGCTGATGGTGATGGCCAACAATAGAGTTAACGCCAGCTTCTGTGCAGTAGACGGGTGTGTTCGGAATTTTAGCCAGTAGCGCAGAGAGGGCGCCTGAGTGATCTTCTTCTGCATGCTGACAAATGATGTAGTCGATCTCGTTGATGTCGATTTCCATCTCTAGGTTTGCAAGGAATTGTTCAGTAAAGCGATGATCGACAGTATCGACAAGCACTGTCTTCTCTTCACGGATCAGATACGAGTTATAGCTGGTACCTTTGTTCATGTGGTATTCCTTACCGTGGAAGTGTTCTGTTTCCCAATCGTGGACGCCGACCCAATGAACATTTGATTTAACGTGAATAGTCATAATGATAATACCTTATTTAAATATCTAAGGCTCTCATTGCACTAGTTGTGCCATGTTTTTAAGTATTTGTTTTTATGGTGTTTGTTTGGTTTTTAATCGCTATGGTGTGTCTTTATGACATTGTGATTTATGTAATCAAAATAAACGCAGTGTGTCTTTATGACTAAATGTTTGATGTTTGATGCTTGATGCTTGATGCTTGATGGTTGGTAATTGCTTGGATAAATAACAGATACAAAAAAGGCCAGACGAGAGTCTGGCCAAATAAAGCAGTGCGATTTGTTTGTTTTAGCTATTACAGCGTAGTGACTGTTATAGCTTAGTAGCTGTTATAACGTAGTAACCACTTCATCAAGCGCTAGACGCGCTTTTGGTTTACCGTGGTTGTAGTCTTCGCCGTCTTTGTGGTAGCCGATAGCCAGTGCTACATCAACAACGTGACCTTCCAGTTCGTCAGCAAACTCTTCGCCGATCATAGCGGCATCTACGCCTTCCATCGGTGTTGATGCAATACCAAGACGAGCCAGTGTGTGCATTGTGTTACCTAGTGCGATGTACACTTGAGACTTAGTCCAGTTACCGTTGAAACCCGTTTCGTCTGTGTTCATTTCTGCGAATGCGTAAGCACCTAAGAATTGCTCGTACATTTCAGCAGGTAGGTGACCAGAGCTTACTTCTGTATCAGCACGCTTCGCGAATTTCTCTTTAGTGTATTTAGGATCGTGAGCAAACAGGATCGTGTGTGACGCTTCTTTCGCATGTGGTTGGTTAAACTGGAACATGTTTTCGAAAGTATTGTGGAAGCGTTGTTTTGCTGCGTCACTCTCAATGATGATGAATTTCCAAGGCTGAGAGTTGATAGAAGAAGCTGATAAACGAAGTGCTTCTTTGATTACTTCCATGTCTTCCGCAGAGATGCGTTTGTCGGCATCGTATTTTTTAGCTGTATAACGAGTGTTTAGATCAGTAATGATTGGATGAGTCATGTTGAATCCTAATATCTATCAATAATAAATGTTGTAGGGTTTTATGTTCGGTAACGTCAACAATAAACGGATAACGCATTTAGGCAGTATCTCTATCAAAATCGTTGCTAGAACCGTCAATTTCTAAAAGACCTAACGCTTAAATGGCTATCGAACATGCCCCCATAAATCGAGTATCTGCGGTAGCTCAAGTCGATGGGTGTAAGATAATAGAAGAATGGCTTGGGAAAAATAGCGAACACATCAAATCACTATGGTTGGTAATGTCCATAATGATTTAATTAGTGTGATCTGGATGTGTGTTGGTTTTCGAAAATCAGCCAGTTAGTACGCTTTTATTCCATATTGGCGTAATAAAGAGGGAAGTACGCTGTCGAGGTTTGGGATATCTTCAGGGTTAAGTTCAATCAAGCTAAAACCGTGCTCTTGGTAAATTTTCTTGGTCGCATTTCGTTTGTCTTCTTCTATAGGGCCTGAATCTGTTCCCCAGAACTGAATGTATACCTTGCCGCTTGGCAGGTAGAAATCGCTCATTACTTCTTTTGATATCGGGAGCGGACGCTCGTACGCATGAACCACTCCTGCCATATAAAGCCAGTTATCGATGATCAGCTCTCCCTTTGAACGAACATAATGCCCATCTAAGCTTCGGTGCTTCGCTTCGAATTTCTGACGAAAACTGGAAAATGACACATCAGTAGAGTGGCTTTCAGCATCATGCCCTAGGAATTCAACAACAGACTGCTTCAAACGTTTATTGCGAACCAGTGAGTCGTGCCATACCACGAATAAGTTTTGAGTCGCTTTATCTTCTCTTTGTTCACCACCGGCTTTTAAGCCTGTAGAGGTGACATGCCAGCCGTCGTCTTCTTTTGTTATCCAGCCAAGTTCATTGAGCAATAAGTTGATTTTCTTTGCGCTGAGTTGAAAGGCACCGCCGAGCTGAGTGGCGGTCAATGTGTTTCCTGAGAATGAATCCAAATCGATAAGCAGTTTCTCTGGCCAGACAATAAAGACACCGAACTTCTTATGTTCGACATATTCCCCACCAAAGCTTTCTCCTCGTTCTGTAAGAACCCAGCGCTCTTGTGAGCGCACGATATAACCCGCTGTTTTTAGATCGCTAAATAAAGTTTTAGCTTCTATGCCTTTTTGTTTAGCGAGTGCGGATGTGGAAATTTTGTCTGACATAGTCTTTTCTCAAATAGCAGAGTGATCCGCTGATGGGTTTTGGAGAGATACATGATGTGATAGCACTGGTGAATACCATATCACATCTACTAATGCCAACTGCAGCTCACTGGTCTATGTTTTTAGTAGAAAGTCATGTCTGGTTTTGATTTTGTGGTAAATGTGGTTGTTTTTGTAATTAAATTACACAATTAGCGGTTCTGCTCATCTGGGTGCATATTTTCTATACGTGACACGATGTTCTTTTATACGGTTTATATAGATCTTAGATGCTATATTTTATTAAGTGTGATTTTGATCACTATTTATTTTTAAGTATTACAAAATAAAGTGTGATATAGATCTTGTGTTAATGATATTTATTCTCATTAAATTGGCTTTGTAATTTAAATTCATGGTGTTTTTGTGATCTAAGGTGCTCTTGTTAACCCTAAAGTGTTTTTCGTGTGTGATGGTTGTCACGAAAGCTGGGCTAAGGTGCATTTTGGAAATGTTGTGATACATTTTAATCGACTTTTGAGTACACACTTTCGGTCATTTGACCAACCAATACATTACGGGGTTCTACCTATGTTATCACCAGAAGCAAAGATTAAGGTTCAAAACTTTGGTCGTTTCTTATCCAATATGGTAATGCCAAACATCGGCGCATTTATTGCGTGGGGTTTCATTACTGCACTATTCATCCCAACCGGTTGGTGGCCTAACGAAACGTTAGCATCAATGGTTGGCCCTATGATTACATACCTACTGCCACTATTGATTGGTTACACCGGTGGTAAAATGGTTGGTGGTGACCGCGGTGCGGTAGTGGGTGCCATCACGACAATGGGTGTTATCGTTGGTACTGATATCCCAATGTTCATGGGTGCAATGATTGTGGGTCCACTAGGTGGTATCGCAATTAAGAAATTCGATGAAGCTGTTCACGGTAAAGTGAAGAGTGGTTTCGAAATGCTAGTGAACAACTTCTCTGCGGGTATCATCGGCATGATCTGTGCGATCATCGCGTTCATCGTGATTGGTCCTGCGGTTAAGATTCTATCTGGCGGACTTGCTGCTGGCGTAAACGCAATGGTAGAAGCAGGTGCATTACCTCTAGCATCTATTTTTGTTGAACCTGCGAAAATTCTATTCCTAAATAACGCAATCAACCACGGTATCTTCTCTCCACTAGGTATCCAGCAATCTGAAGAGATTGGTCGTTCAATCTTCTTCTTAATCGAAGCAAACCCAGGTCCTGGTTTTGGTCTTCTACTTGCTTACATGGTGTTTGGTAAAGGTAGCGCGAAGCAATCTGCTGCTGGTGCATCTATCATCCACTTCCTAGGTGGTATCCACGAAATTTACTTCCCTTACGTTCTAATGAACCCACGTCTAATTCTTGCGGTAATCGCAGGTGGTATGGCGGGTGTATTCACTAACGTAGTGTTCGATTCTGGCCTTATCTCTCCAGCATCTCCAGGTTCTATCTTCGCAGTCTTACTGATGACGCCAAAAGGCTCTTACATCGGCGTGATTCTATCGGTTATCGCAGCAACGGCAGTATCGTTTGTTGTAGCGTCAATCCTTCTTAAAACATCAGCGCAAGATGATGAGGAAGATTCACTAGAGAAAGCTTCTGCACAAATGAAAGACATGAAAGCGTCTTCTAAAGGTGCAGCATCAGAAGCAAACGTAAACCTAGCGGATGTAAAAGCAGTTTATGTAGCGTGTGATGCGGGTATGGGTTCAAGTGCAATGGGTGCAGGTCTACTACGTAAGAAAGTAGCAACAGCTGGCCTAGACATTGAAGTGACCAACTACGCAATCAACAACCTACCGGCTGATTCGCAAATCGTTATTACGCATAAAGACCTAACAGACCGTGCTCGTAGCACTGTGCCAGGTGCGATGCATATGTCTCTAAGCAACTTCCTAGACGGCGGCGTATACGACCAACTAGTTGCTGAGCTTGTCGATGCTCAAAGTGGTGAAGCGAAAGTAGAAGCTCCGGCGCCTGCTGCAGCTCCAGCACAAGAAGGCAACAAGCTTGCACTCACTGACGACAGCATCTTCCTTGGCCTTAAAGCGACTCAAAAAGAAGACGCAATCAAGTTTGCTGGCGAACAATTAGTAAAACTTGGCAACGTATCACCGGAATACGTAGACGGCATGTTTGCTCGTGAAGAGCTTGTGTCTACTTACCTAGGTGAGTTTATCGCTGTGCCACACGGGACAATCGAAGCGAAACAATATGTACAAAAAACCGGCATTGTTTTCTGTCAGTACCCTGAAGGTATTCAGTGGGGCGAAGATGAAGATGATATCGCGAAGATGGTTATCGGTATTGCCGCACAAGGCGATGAGCACAACATGGTGCTGATGGCTATTACCAATTCACTCGATGATGAAGAAGCTGTGGAATGCTTACAGAACACAACAAACCCTGCTGATGTTCTACGTATTCTCAACGGAAACTAAAAAGCTCTAGTCAAGCTCCTGAGTGAAGGAGGCCAGTATCCCCCTACTGGCCTCATTTCGGTCTTAATCTTTCTTACAAGATTCAGTCTGAATAGCTTACTGCTTAATGCCTAAGGCACATCGTCAAGGTATGTTGTTGAGCCGTTAGCTATCTAGATTCAAATATTTATAAGGTCAAAATTATGAAAGCGTTACATTTTGGTGCAGGTAATATCGGTCGTGGTTTCATTGGTAAGCTTCTTTCTGATGCAGGTATGAAGGTTACGTTTGCTGACGTAAATGAAACGGTTGTAAATGCGTTAATTGAACGCCAAGAATACCCAGTTAAGATTGTTGGCGAAGAGTGTGTTGTAGAAGTGGTTAAGAACGTGACAGCAGTAAACTCAGCGACAAGCGCTGTAGTAGATTGCATCGCTGAGTCTGATCTTGTGACGACAGCCGTTGGCCCTACTGTTCTTAAAATCATCTCTAAATCTATCGCTCAAGGCATTGAAAAGCGTGCAGCAGCAAACAACACGGCACCAATGAACATTATCGCGGCAGAGAACATGGTTCGCGGTACTAGCCAATTAAAAGCAGCAGTGTTAGAGCACCTTTCTGATGAAATGAAAGCCTTCACTGAAGAGCACATTGGCTTTGTTGATTCAGCGGTCGACCGTATTGTGCCGCCGGCAGAAGCGGGCGAAACGGACCCTCTAGCCGTAACCGTTGAAACGTTCAGCGAGTGGATCGTAGATCAAACACAATTTAAGGGTGAGATTCCAAACATCCCAGGTATGGAATGCACTGACAACCTAATGGCTTTCGTTGAGCGTAAATTGTTCACGCTAAATACGGGTCACTTGGTAACGGCATACCTTGGTGTACTTGCGGGTCATGAGACAATCAAAGACTCTATCGAAGATGACGTAATCCGAGCTGAAGTAACAGCAACGATGGAAGAGAGTGGTGCGGTTCTGATTAAGCGTTACGGCTTTGATCCAGAAGCTCACGCTGCCTACATCCAAAAGATTCTTGGTCGTTTTGCTAACCCGTTCCTGCGTGATGAAGTAGACCGTGTTGGTCGTCAGCCAATTCGTAAACTGAGCCCACAAGACCGCCTAGTTAAGCCTCTGAATGGCACATTAGAGTACGGCCTACCGAATGTTCACTTAGTAAAAGCAATCGCAGCTGCGTTCCATTACAAGAATGAAGACGACCCACAAGCGGTTGAACTTCAAGCAATGTTCGCAGAAAAAGGGTTTGCTGAGACATTAGCGCATTATTCTGAGCTGAATAGTGACTCAGAAGTTGTTAAACTAGCGGAAGAAGCTTATCTAGCATTGAAATGATAAACCATCAAAGTGCCACACCAGTGGCACTTTCTTATTGTCGAGCCGTTATGCCAATACAAACTAGCCACGAAACTGAATTACTCGAAGCCCTATCTGAAGCTGAGAGCGCTAGCGCCTGTCTAATGGCGGCTTACGATGCATTGGACGACACGGTAGATGCCGTATTAAAAAACATTTTCAAGAAAGACGACACGGCAATTAAATTTGTTGTTGAACCACTTCTCAACAGTGGCGGTCCGTTGGGCGAAATTATGATCCGCGCTAAGCTGCTATTAGGGCTTGGTGTGATCAGTAAAGAGCTCTACGATGATTTAGAGATTTTCGTTACCTTGAAAGAGTGGGCGAAAATACAGGGTGAAGATACCAGTTTCACAGAAGTCGACGTTATATTTGAGCTCAACAAGGTGAAGGCGATTCAACGCATAATGCCTATCGAATATGACTCGGAGATGGTGGAAACCATGTCGGGCCCAATGCTTCAAATGTTCTTGGGTCGACACAATCAAAAAGTGAAGTCGACGATCGTTTTGGCTATCACTGACATTATCACGACCTTATGCCGAGATAACGCACTGAGTTCTTAGTTCTAGTTTGCAGTCCTGCTTATCTTGTTTCACATCCTACATATCTTGTAGCTGTTCGTTCGTTTCAATCCAAAGCTTAAAATGATGGCGGTTTCTCTCGTTGGGGAAATCGCTTTGTTGTTTTTGTGCCTCTTAAAATGCTCGAAAGTTCTCCCCATTAAATACAAAAGCAGCAGATACAAAAAAAGCCACACTCAGTGGCTTTTTCTATTCAAGACGCTCTTTCTATTAAAAATGCCTTTTTATTCAAGACAATCGATTATAGGTCTTGGATGTTCTCAGCTTCTAGCTCTTGGAAGTAGCGTAGAGTCTTAACTTTTAGCTCTTGTTGAGCTGGCTCATCAGCAACGATGATAGCTTTACGGTGCATCTGTAGAGCGGTAACAGTCCACATGTGGTTTACAGAACCTTCGATAGCCATTTGAAGCGCTTGCGCTTTGTTGTGGCCTAGAGAAAGGATCATTACTTCTTCAGAATCTAGAAGAGTAGCAACACCGATAGTTAGTGCGTATTTAGGAACTTGGTTGATGTCGCCATCGAAGAAACGAGAGTTCGCGATACGAGTGTCTTCAGTCAACGTTTTGATACGAGTGCGTGAAGATAGAGAAGAACCTGGCTCATTGAATGCGATGTGACCGTCGATGCCTACGCCGCCCATGAACAGGTTGATTTTGCCGTATGAACGGATTTTCTCTTCGTATGCTGCACAGTGAGCATCGATGTCTTCAGCCTTGCCGTCTAGCAGGTTGATGTTTTCTGCTTGGATATCAACGTGGTTGAAAAAGTTCTCGTGCATGAATGTGCGGTAAGACTCTGGGTGGTTAGGGTCGATACCAACGTACTCATCCATGTTGAATGTTACAACGTGCTTGAAGCTTACTTCGCCAGCTTTGTGTAGCTCAATTAGCGCAGCGTAAGTAGTTAGAGGTGTGCTACCAGTAGGAAGACCTAGTACAAATGGACGCTCAGCAGTAGGAGCGAATTTGTTGATAGAATCTGCGATGTGACGAGCAGCCCATTTACCTACTTTAGCTTTGTTGCTTAATGGAATAAGTCTCATTGATTTTGCCCCTAGAAATAAAATTTTATAGTGTTCTGAAACATTAATTCGCATTATAAAATAAGTTATCAAATTCCGCTATTGTTTTAGGTCAAGTTTTTGCTTTTTTCGTCGTATCTGTGACTAGAACTCTCAAATTTGCACAGTTATTGTATGGATATTTGGTAGCGTTAAACAAGATTAATACGTTTGTCATATATCGTCCGGTGGGTTTGATTCAGGGTCTGAAAGGCCAACAAGCTTTGTTGAGTGGATGAGTGGATGAGTGGATGGTTGGTCAGGAGTGCAGTGGACGTATGGTCAAAGAGTGATGCTTATGTGGTACTGCCGTGCAAAAAAGAGGAGAAAAAGTGAGGAAGTATCACCGACAGGCGTGAATGAGCATGGGTATATTTAAGAATAGTGATTATTCAAAGCTATCACTATGAATTTTCTATAAATATTGGTAAAACTGGACAGGTTGGCTAAACTTACTAATTACGAAGAAGATGCGTGTTTTTTTAAAGTTGCTGCTAATAAGCTATGAAAAAAAGCCCAAAGTGATTAGGTATCACTTTGAGCCGTTTTACTAATCTTCTAACACTAACTCTCTTTCGTATTCTTCCCTAGGCACTTCTCCGCGTTTGCAGCCGTTTAGGGTATGAAAGCGACGGCGTCCACGAGCCAGTTGAATGTACTTCAACCAAACACGGTCTAACTTGGACTTAGCCTTATGAGGGTGAGCCAATACTTTGATGAAATGTCTTTCTTCAGCATTGGTCGGTGTTAGTTCACCAGTCTCAAGTGCAAGCATAGTGTCACCAAACAAGGTTAGGATTTCTTCTTCTGAAAGAGTAAAATCACCTGACTTAGCGAACCCTCGTGGGAATTTAATGGTGTCATAAAAACGTTTTTTTCCGTGTCGGAATTCGGTCTCAGACATATCAGCCTCAGTAATGTGGTTAGATAGAAATTAGTGTTTATTGCTCACGCGAAAATATTGTTAAAAGGCTAAAATAGGAAACAAAACGTTTTTGCCTTTACGATAAACAATCCTAGATCGGCTAGTTAGCAGATTTATTACAGAGATGTATTTTTGATGGATGTGAAAGTATTTAGAACCTTTCTTGAGGTTGCAAGGGTGCGCCACTTTGGGCGCGCAGCTGAAAACTTGTATTTAACACAAGCAGCGGTGAGTGCGCGGATCAAACAGCTTGAAGGCTATTTTGATACTCAGCTCTTCATTCGTGACCGCAATAACATCAAGCTTACCTCTTCCGGTGAGCGTTTGATTGGTTATGCTGAAGTGATGGTATCCACCTTACAACAAGCCAAGTTTGAGCTGTCGTTAGAGAGTGGAAAAGCCTTGCAGTTAACACTAGGTGGCACTCCGAATATTTGGGATGCGTATCTGCAAAACTGTTTAAGCGTAGTGACCGATTCGTTTGGTGGTTATGGCTTTATGGCTGAGGTGATGGGGCGCGAGCAACTGAACCGTAATTTGCTAGAGCGAACCTTAGATATGGCTTTCGCCTTCGATCAGATTAAAGCGGAAGAGCTAAACTGTAAAAAAGTCGCTGATTTGGTTTTGGTGTTGGTATCAACGCAGCAAGATGATCTGGAATCTGTGTTCCAACATAAGTATGTGTATGTCGACTGGGGAACGCGCTTCGGTTCAGAACACGCAGAACGTCACCCAAAAGTTCCAGCTCCGTATTTACGTACCTCTACGGCTCGTATTGCCCTCGATTTCATTTTAGAGAAAGGTGGCAGTGCGTATTTACCTGTTTCTATGGTTGAACCTTTTATCGATTCGGGTCAGCTGCATAAGGTGAAAGGGGTAGAAGATTGGTATCGCCCAATTTATCTCAGCTACCGCAAAAGCAGCACCTCGGTTGATGCGATCATGCAGGTCGAGAAGCTGGTTAACGAGATTGATCCATCGACCGCTTATACGTTGCAACAAGCCGCTGAACAAGCACCAGAGTAACGGCATTCGCGGTAAGCAACGGCTTTGTTGATTAGATTCAATAAAAAATGGCTCCTAACTAGTTATATAGTTGGGAGCCATTTTCGTTTTAAACCAGAGATGATTTTCTTTTCCAAATCAGAGATAACCCTAACTCGGATAAAACCGTTTAAGCCTGGTATGCGTAACCTTTTAAAAGCCCTATCACTTCAAAGCACTATTCTTCGAAAATTCTAGAGATTCATTAGATTCTCAATAGACTCTTCAAGAGAGTGTGACAGGTATGAATGGATTTGATTGCCATCCGTTGCGTCAATCTCAATTTTAGAAATCCCCTTACTCGCTTCGTCTTCAAGAAAGCTGAGAGACTGCTCTACTGATTGACTGGTGAGAACCTGTTGGTTTGATAAAACAATACGACACGTGTGAAGAACCATAGCCTTTTCCTTTTTATATTCGACAGGTCTCTGCATCTTAGTGTGCTAAGTACCTATCGTTGACGTTGTGAGAAGAGTTTCTTCTCAAGGTTAAATTTAGTCGAATTGCGTAAAAAGAAAACCCTTTTTTGTGATTTATCTAACCTTCAGTTCCGAAAGTGGCTAGCGACAATGACAGTTCACGGTAAACTTTTAGGTATCGGAGTAAAAGTTATGGCAAATGGGAAGAGCACAGCATGTCGAGAAATATTCATCACAACAGTACGTTAACGAGTGAGCAGTGCCATTTGGCTCGATATGCGAGAGACGCTCGCTTTGATGGGATGTTTTTTACGGCGGTAAAAACCACCGGAATTTTTTGTCGTCCGATTTGCCCAGCAAGCCCGCCCAAAGAAGAAAATGTCGAGTATTTTTCTCATCAAGCTCAAGCCTTGAAGGCTGGGTATCGCCCATGCTTACGTTGCCGGCCAGACAGCGCACCTTTTTCTCCAGCTTGGAAAGGTGTTGAAACGACTTTCTTGCGTGCTTTACAGTTGATTGATCATGGTGCGCTGAACTCAGGGTCAATCGTCGACCTTGCCACTCGATTAGGCATTTCAGACCGCTATTTACGAACCTTATTCGATAATTATATTGGGGTGTCGCCGAAGCAATATAGCCTTTATAGCCAATTGATGTTTGCCAAGCAGTTGCTGCACACCAGTAGCATGAGCATTACCGATGTTGGCTTTGCGAGTGGTTTTAATAGCACGCGTCGTTTCAATGATGCCTTTCTAAAAGAGCTTCAGCTCTCGCCAAGCCAAATCCGACGAACAAAGCTAAGTGAAAACCTGAGCAATCATATTCAGCTAGTCTTTCACGGCCCATTAGACTGGAACCATTTGCTGGGTTTCTATCGACGAAGAATGATTGAAGGTGTAGAGGACGTTGGCGAAGATTATTACAAACGCACAGTGAATGTTAATGGGTCAAAGGGTTGGTTCAAGGCCACCTTGGCCAAAGAGAACCGCTTAGATATTGAATTTGAGTTGGAAGATATAAGCCAGTTAAGAAGCTTGATTGCTAACATTCGACGCATGTTCGACCTTGATGTTGATATTGCTAAGGTTGAGGCCTTCTTTACAACCATTGACCCCAACTTAGTGGCTAAGAGTGGCATCCGCATTCCTGGCGTGTGGAGTGCTTGGGAAGCCGGAGTAAGAGCGATTCTCGGGCAGCAAGTTTCGGTAACCGCGGCGATTGGGCAGCTTAACTTGTTGGTCAAAGAACTTTCTGATGCACATGAGAAGGTCTATTTCCCAACACCTAAAAAGATAGCGGAGGCTGATGTCAGCTTCTTAAGAATGCCGGGAAGCCGCAAAGAGACCTTAAAGCGCTTTGCCGAATACATGGTCGACAATGAAGCCGAACATCCTTCTAAGTGGATTGAGCTAAAGGGCATTGGGCCTTGGACGATTCAATACGCGCTACTTCGCGGGTTAAGTGAACCTAATCATCTGTTGGTTGGCGACCTGGTGGTGAAGAAGTTCATTGAGCATTGCCCAGCCATCAATACAGAGAGTGTTTCGCCTTGGGGAAGTTACGCCACGTTCCATTGTTGGAATCAGTCTTAATAGAAAGAGCACCCACAAACATCTGCAACCCACAAACACATGCAGTAGCAGGCTAGGAGATATTATGGCTAACCGATTTACTTATTATGAGAGCCCATTGGGAACCGTGACTTTACAGGCGAACGATGAAGGACTGCTCGGCCTTTGGTTTGAAACATACACCACCAAGCCAGAACAGTTAGGCGTTCAAGATGATGGCTTTCCGATCTTTGAATTGGTCGCCGACCAGCTCAATCGTTATTTTGCTGGTGAATCAATCCAGTTTTCTGTGCCGATCGCCGCAAAGGGCACGCCATTTCAGCAATCGGTTTGGCAAGCGCTCATGACTATTCCTTATGGAGAAACATGGAGCTATGCACAACTGGCTGATGCGATTGGTAACCCCAAAGCGGTGCGAGCCGTGGGTTTAGCGAATGGAAAAAATCCGGTGTCAGTGATTGTGCCGTGTCACCGTGTGATTGGTAAAAATGGCAAGCTGACCGGGTATGCGGGTGGTGTAGAACGTAAACAGCGCTTATTGGTTATTGAGGGAAGAGAAGAAGATTAAAGAGTCTTTTTCGGAATGTTTGTTGAAAATTGTGTATCAATTATTGGTGAACGTTAAGGGTTCTTAAAGTGTGACTTTGCAATAAAACTGCCGCTTTCTGGAAAATACTTATTTGGTTGCATATCCTTTAACCATGCTCTCTAGGCAAGGATGCCCAAATGAATAGCCATCATTTACTTATACTCTGCTGCAGTAGCGCACTATTGCTGACGGGTTGTTTAACTGATACCAGTCGACCTTTCGAGCTTCCACAGCTTGCTCTGTTCAAAGGTATGTATGAGAACGTAGATAATGACAGTTATCTACTTTTTGAATCCGGGCAAGTGACTTATCAAACAACGGATAAGTCCGTGACTCGAACCTATCGTGTTGATGATGACTTGATCACCATTGAGTTCAATTCTGGAAGCAGTCGAACTGACTCTAGACTAGTGATGCGCATTCAACAACAGGGCGAGATGCTAACTTGCAACCAATGTCCAGCGATACAATTGAGTAACGTCTGGACACTTGTGGAGAAGCCTTTGAAAGACAGTTCGAATTAGAAAAGATCTCCGAATTAGAAAAGATCGCCATTCAGCCATAGGTGAGCGGCGATACTGACGGCATAGCCAATCATGATCACTGGCATCCATTTTAAGTGGCCAAAGAAGGTGTATTTTCCATGCGCTGCCCCCATCAACGCCACACCTGCTGCACTGCCTATAGATAACAAGCTACCACCGACACCTGCGGTTAAGGTGATCAGTAGCCAGTTGCCCATCGACATTTGGGGTTCCATGGATAACACGGCAAACATCACCGGAATGTTATCGACAATAGCCGATAAGATTCCCACCATGACGTTGGCCCAAATTGGATCCCATTGGCTATACATCACGCCCGAGGCTAATTCCAAGTATCCAAGTAAACTCAAGCCACCGACACACATTACGACGCCGTAGAAGAACAGCAACGTGTCCCATTCGGCATGCGAAACTCTTCGAAATACATCGAATGGCACAACAGAACCGAGTCGTTTCAGGGCGCCTTCATCGTTATTGGCGATCGCCACCGCTTTTTTCTTCGCGAGTGAGTTGGGTAAAGTCTTACGTAAGTAATAACCAAAGAACTGCAGGTAGGCGAGTCCCATCATCATCCCCATCACAGGAGGGAAGTGGAGTACGGCATGGAAAGCAACCGCGGTCGCTATTGTCATGATGAACAAGAATACGATTCGTCTTGCACCACGTTTTAATTCAACGTGTTGATGAACCGTGTCGGGCTGAGTCGTGGGTACAAAATAAGACATGATCAACGCAGGGACGAGGTAATTCATCACCGAAGGGATAAACAAAGGAATGAACTCACTAAAACTCACATAACCAGCCTGCCACACCATTAGCGTTGTGATGTCACCGAATGGACTGAACGCGCCGCCAGCATTGGCGGCTATCACGATATTCACACAAGCGAGGTTAACGAATTTAGGGTTAGAGCCTGCAACCTTGAGAACAACGGCACACATCAATAGAGCTGTCGTGAGGTTGTCGGCAATAGGTGAGATAAAGAAGGCCAGAATACCGGTTATCCAGAACAGAGAGCGGAAATTGAAGCCTTTGCCTACCATCCACGCTTGCAGCGCATCAAACAGTCTTCTCTCTTCCATGGCGCTAATGTATGTCATGGCGACGAGTAGAAAGAGTAATAGCTCGGCATATTCCAGCAGGTTGTGTTCGAGCGCTTGTTTCGCTACCTCAGTGAGGTTGTGTTCTTGGTAGGTGAAGCCAATGATGATCCAGATGAGACCAGCAGCAAGTAAAACCGGCTTGGATTTTCGGAGCTTTAGGTATTCTTCCATCATCACAACTATGTAAGCGACAACGAAAATGGTCAGCGATAGGTAGCCAACAAATGAATTGGTGAGCTTGAGCGGTTCTCCCAACTGAGCAGTAGCAGCGCCCGCCACAGTAGAAAAAAACAAGAAAGAGAGAACAACTGAAAGCTGGATACCTAGCATGGATTACGCTCCGAAGTTAATAAGTTATTAACACGGGTAAAAGCGTAGACCTAAATAACCATGTGCAGTGTGATAGATATCTTAATAATTCAATAGATTATATAGAAAACAGTAGATTGGGTGAAAACGTGAGGTGACAGTGAAAGCCGTTGATCATAGGACCCCCGTCGTTCATAGGAAAACGGTCGACCATAGGAGCCGTCAATTATAGGGAAATAGAAATTATAGAGAAAATAGAGGTTAGGGAAAAAGCCCTACCGGGTTTAGTACCGATTGAGCTTATTCGCCATTGCCAATATTATGCAGCATTGAGATCAAACGTCAGTGTTTGTTCTGCGGCACATACTTCAACAGGCCAGCCGTAGGATTGATATTCCAGCGCAAGTTTGTCCGCTACTGCGCGAGATACCGTTGCAGTGATCCACATGCCTTTGCCCATTACTTGATATTTAAGCGTTCTCATTTCCATCATCATCACCACCGTTCTCCTTCGATATTGGCAGCGCGAAGTCTATAGCACCTCTAAGGGCTGAAATTTCGAATTAAGCTCAAATTCTTTATAAAATGGCTCACGGTTTAGCCATGGTTCAAAACTCAACCAATAATAGGTAAACGATTGCATTTTTGAAGCGTAACCACGATTTAAGCCGCTGTATTATAATCGAATTAAAATTGAACAAAAAAACATGTAAGAGATCACTTACATCATTATCAGAGATCAGACTAGGTAAAAACCTATCATTTGAAACCTTACTTGTGTGGTGAGTGTGTGCGTTTTTGGTTGCGCTGTTGAAGCGAATTTTGTTTAGTTTTGTATGTGAAATATTCTAATTATTTTAGCGTATACCTCTGCTTTTAAATCTAAATCACAGTTTTATATGTTGCTGTGGTTCTTTTGTTCAAACCGATACGCTATTTGATTTTGGTCATTAACCTATTGCTCATTAGTTTGCACTATCTATACGTGTTCTGTTCCACATAAACGAGATGTATAGAGGTCCTTATGACTAATCCAACTAAAACCGATCGTAAAGTCACGATCGGCAGCTATATCGCACTCGCATTCGCGATTGTGTTCTTTTCAGGCTTAATGCAGTCCAATGAATGGTATGGAGTGCTCGATTTTACAACGCTCAACGGTTCATTTGGTAAGGTCGCTTACGATGTCAGTGAGACGGCTGATGGTATACAAGCGGCAACGACGTCATTGCGCGGTAAAGGCGGTAGTGGTGCTCGCGACGGTTTCATTTTTGCTTTGACACTTATTCCGACCGTGATGTTTGCACTGGGTATGATCAACGTACTTGAGCACTACGGTGCACTGGACGCGGCTCGTAAACTACTGACACCTCTGCTTCGCCCTCTAATGGGTATTCCGGGTAACTCAGGCTTGGCACTGATTGCTTCTTTGCAAAGTACCGATGCGGGTGCAGCGATGACGAGGCAGCTGAAAGACGAAGGGCATTTGACTAAGCGTGAAACCGATGTCTTCACCATGTTCCAGTTTACGGCGGGTGCGGCGATCGTTAACTTTTTCTCTTCAGGTGCGGTGCTGTTCACTCTAACGGCGATGGATGGTTCATTGGCGGTGACATCATCAATTGGTTTGGCTGTGGCTGTGATGTTCATCTTCAAGTTTGTCGGTGCGAACCTGTTTCGTATTTACCTCAACATTACTGAAGGCAAAGAAGACAAACCAAAATCAGACAAAGAACAAAAACTGGCAGAGGAAGTAGCATAATGAGCGAAGTTAAAGCAAAGAAACCAATGGTTACTGATATTTTCGTTGAAGGTGCTAAGAAAGGCTGGGTTATTGCGACTACCTCTACGGTACCGAATGTTCTGATGGCATTTGTGATTATCAAGGCATTGCAGATCACCGGTGCGCTGGATTTGATGGGCAGTGTATTTGCTCCAATCATGGCGGTATTTGGTTTACCTGGTGAAGCGGCAGCAGTATTGATTGGCGCTTGGATGTCGATGGGTGGCGCTGTGGGTGTGGTTATCACGCTGTTTGACCAAGGCATTCTGAACGGCAACCATATCGCTATCTTGGCGCCAGCTATCTACTTGATGGGCTCTCAGGTGCAATACATGGGTCGTATTATGGGACCAATTGGTACTGAAGGTCGTTATATCCCGGTGATGATCGCGATTTCGGTATTGAATGCCTTTGGTGCAATGTTCTTGATGAACATTATTTTGTAACGTGACTATTAACGGTTAGCTACTATTAACGGTTAGCTGCTAACAGCTTTTAGACGTTACAAAAAAGGAAACCCCGTTTGGCTTTCACCAAACGGGGTCTATTCTTTTCGTAGCCATCCTGCTACTGCGCGTTACTTATCTTTCAATAGGTAACTGGTGCTCCCTGCATCGTTCCTTGACGTGGCTAAATCCTTTAACCTATCCAATTCATCGCCTTCCTAGCGGTGTCCTTGCTAACTCATCATCCTGACAAGCGACTCTATCCTAGAGCAAAACTTCCTTGCTGATAACTCATCCTAAGCCATCAAATCTTCATCCTGAAGATACCTAATCCGTTAGGCTTTTTCCTGTTCCTGCCAACTCCCTGTCGACATGTGTATTAAACACTGCAGAGGCTTTACTCACAATCCACCTCAAGAAATAAATGTACTCACTAACCGAAAGAAATATGCGTGGATTCATACAAAACAAGGGGTTGGGTTTGTATTTTAGGAATTTTCTGCGAAGCTTGATTGTGATCTCTTACGTTCGGTGTGAGAGATCTCTTACAAGTGCTCGGGCGTGATTATCATTTTATCTTGGCGGTTAATGTCGAAAAGATAGAAAAGAACACTGAATTAAGACAAAACAATAGGGAAATATGATGGTTACAGCACTTTACGCAGCTCTGCTGACGGTAGTAATGATTTGGTTGGCGATTGAAGTTATTAAGCAAAGACGAATCAATCTTGTTGCTCATGCCGATGGCGGTGTTGAGTCGTTACAGATAGCACGTTCGGCACAAAGTAACGCGATGGATTACATCCCAATCACGGTGATTTTGATGGGGTTGCTAGAGATGAATGGGGCTGGTGTGTGGCTTATTCATGTCATTGGTGTGGCGTTTATTCTGGGGCGAGTGATTCACGCTAAAGGGATCTTAGCGAAGAACTTCAAAGGCAGAAAAGTGGGTATGGTGTTAACGCTTATCTGCATGATCTCTTTGATTGTCCTAAACTTAGCTTACCTACCTTTTGATAAAATGTTCTAGGGAGCAGTATGGCATTGCGCCTTCCTCCTGCTTGGGCGATTGTCCTTGCAGGGCTAATACTCAACATCATGGCGATTGTCATGTCGAGCTTGGTGTTGGACAAAATTGAAGCGGAGAAATCGGAATACAACGATCGTAAATACGGCAATGTGTACTCTATACAACTGTCCTGGAATACGATCGAAACCTTAGAGCGTAAGCGTGAAGCGATTCTGATTCACCTTGATAAGCTATCCCCAGAAATCGCTCAACCTGCCACTGTTCTTGATGAAGCGCTTCGCGGCCAACTTCGGAGTTGGGTGAGTGACGAGGTGCCGGCCATCTCGTTGGCTAATTTACCTAAGCTTATACCAATTCCATTAAT